>CAXTJJ010000182.1:0-10400 GCA_964244155.1 uncultured Spirosoma sp. | reverse complement strand
GTCAAGGTATGGTGAATGGCTTCTGCTTTGTGCGCGGCTGGCACCATACAAAAAATAGTCGGGGCGTTGGCCAGCGCCGGAATCGTGAGCGTAAGTGCGTATTCGGGCACTTGCTCCAGGCTGGCAAAACAACCGTCGTGGACTTGTTGCCAGCGACTTGTTAAATCCAGGCCGACCTTTTTGACGAGGGCAGGGTCATCAAAACGTGCCACATGGGGATCATTAAAGGCAATGTGACAATTCTCGCCGATACCCATGCAAACGATGTCGGTGGGGTATTCGGTTAGCAAGGCCGCGTAGCGTTTGCACTCCTCGTCGGGGGCATTGTTGCCATTGATGTAATAGACTGCCCGCAGTGGCACTTTATCGAATAGCCCGTCTTTCAGGAAGTTGCCGAACCGTTGGGGGGCATTGTCGCGCAAGCCAATATACTCATCCATGTGAAAGGCATGAACGCGTGTCCAGTCAATATCGGGTTGCACCGCTAATGCTGCCAGAAACTCATTTTGCGAGGGGGCCGCGGCAAAAACGATATTAGTAATCGATTGCTTTGAGAGTAGACTCCGAATGGCCTCGGCGGCTTGTCTGGCTGCGTTTTCACCCAGGCTTTGTCTGTTTGGGAACAGTTTAACCGCAAGGCGATCAACGTTGAAGTCGCGTAAAAGAGAAAAACTGGGGTTCATGGCGTAAGGCGATTAATACGTTTTAAGAGTGCTGCCGGTTTCTTAAAACCGACTCTAAATCAGGCGAAGTGTCGGTTTCTCAAAACCGACACCACTTGGGATGAGCGTCCTACGGGGTAGTGTCCTTCTGATAAATAACGTTGCCTTGCACCATTGTCATGCTAACTGTAATATCCTGATCGAATAGCACAATGTCGGCGTCTTTGCCTTTGGCGAGTGACCCTTTTCGCTGATCGACACCCATAATGCGGGCGGGTGTCGTGCTGGCCATTCGGACGGATTCTAACAAAGACACATCGGCGAGCTTTACCATGTTCCTGACGAGTTGACTGGTTGTGGCCACGCTACCCGCAAAGGCTGTTCGGTCGGGGAGTTTGGCCACACCATCTTCAACGATCACGTGCAGGCCATTGGTAATGGAACCCAATATGCTTTCGCCTTCCGGCATACCGGCTGCCCGCATGGCATCGGTAATCAGGGCCGTTCGGTCGGCTCCTTTTATTTTATAGACCAGTTTGAGCAAGGGGGGCGGCAGGTGAGTACCATCGCCGATGATCTCAACATCCAGATCCAGGAGAAAGGCGCTTTCGATAACACCTGCATAGCGAAACGCATTCCGGCGGGTAACCCCCGACATGGCCGAGTACAAATGCGTAACGAGCGAATAGCCATTTTCATAGGCCGTCAGCACGTCATCATACAGAGCGTCGGTATGCGCAATAGCAGCCAGGATACCTTTTTGGCGGAGCCGCTGCCCAAACGCAATCGCGCCCTCCAGTTCCGGGGCCGCACTCCACCGGACGATTGACGACGAGTGATTCAGGATTTCCTCGTATTCCAGCGGGTCGGGGTTTCGGATATAGCGAGGGTCCTGAGCGCCCCGCTGGCTGAGCGCGAAGTAGGGGCCTTCCAGATGCATACCCAGAAAAGCCGCCCCCCGACTGTTGTTCCGATTCGCTTGCTCATAGACGTCCAGCGTTTGCAAGAGGTTTTCCTTTCCGGCCGTTAACGTTGTTGGCACCAGTGCTGTTGTGCCGTAACGTGCGTGCAGTTCGGCGATTCGCAGGAAGGCTTCTTCGGTGCCATCCATAAAATCGAAGCCGCCCCCGCCATGCACATGAATGTCGATGAAACCGGGTGACACGAATTGCCCCTTCGCATCAATGTCAATCGCATCGGGAACATCGACCGGCCCGTCGTGTATGCCCAGAATCTGGTTTCCCTCAATAACCACCGTTCCGTTTCTGATAGCCCGGAAAGGGGTTAGAATGGTCCCGTTGCTAATTTTTAGTTTCATTCCTGATCGTTCGGTAAAGACAGTTTTTTGACAGGATTACAGGATTTCTTCTCCCCGTTGTCGCCCCGTTGTCACTCGGCAAAGCCAAGCGACAACGGGGGGATTACAGGATTAACAGGATCTGGAGAGAAAAACCTCTTAATTCTGTAATCCTGTCCAAAAATTTAGTAGGCTCATCCTGCTGATTCGTTAAATTACAATGACCAGCGTTTGACTGTATGGCCGTACACAGCATAATAGACAAGATATATGTAGCAGGGGAATAGCACCCAATAGGCTCGGTGTACGTCAAATACATCGGCGAAATAGCCGTAAAAAAGCGGCATGATGGCATTTCCACACAAGCCCATAATAAGGATGGAAGCCCCAAGTTTTGTAAAACGGCCCAGTCCATCCAACGCCAGTGGCCAGAGTCCCGCCCAAACCAGCGAATTTGCCAAACCGAGCAATACAACGAACCAGATGGAAATATCAGCCGTGTGGCCCAGCAAGGTTACCGTTCCATGCGTGAATAGGATGAGTAAGGTAAAGGCCGTTCCCAGCAGGGTGCAAATGCGTAACGCATTTACCTGGCTGATGAAGCGTGGAATGGTGATGATGCCAATGACGTAGCCACAAATGGTGCAAAATAAGGTATAGGATGGAAATGCCTTGGCTTTAAGGAGGTCGATACCCATCGAATTGGCATAACCAATGATTGTGTCGATGGCGATGACCTGCGTACCCACGTGCATGAAAATGGCAAAAGCCCCCAAAATCAGGTGTGGAAATTGAAAGATACTTGTCTTACCGGCGTTGGCCGTTGCCACATCGGCGGTTTCGTGCTCGGTGTCGATTTCTGGTAGGGGCGAGCGGTAGACAAGATAACCCAGTACAAACAGGAAGGCACCCAGTACCGCATAAGGGGGAATAACCCGCCGAACCAGTTCGTCGAGGGCTGTTCCCCGCTGGTCAGCGGTCATCGTGCTGAGTTGGGCAAACAGATCGGTGTCTGTGGGGCGCAGGATGACGGCGGCAAAAACCAGTGGAGAAAGGATGCCCGCAGCTTTGTTGCAAATGCCCATCAGGCTGATGCGTTGGGCGGCTCGCTCTTTTGGGCCCAAAATGGTGATGTACGGATTTGTCGCCGTCTGCAGAATCGACAGGCCGATCCCGATCGTGAACAAGCCCATCAGAAAAACCGCGTAGGTGCGGGTCAGGGCGGCCGGAATGAAAATAAACGCGCCCAGTGCCATAGCCCAGAAACCAGCCATCATGCCCTTCTTGAAACCAACGGCTCTTAACAAATACGACGCTGGGACCGACATGATAAAGTAGGCGATGTAAAAGGCAAACGCAACCAGATACGCCTGAAAGCTGGTCAGTTCGCAGGCTATTTTGAAATACGGAATCAGGATGGAGTTCACCCACGAAATGAAGCCGAAGATGAAAAACATAAGCCCGATCAGAACTATAGAAATCGTGGTTTCCCGCTTGCTCAGGCTATTGATGTCAATGGCCAATGTGTTTGTTTCCATTTTGGTATTAGTTGCGAACTAGTGTTCGCATTGGAGTCGGGTACAAGTAGCCGCAACCACCAACGCAATGACTAACTACAGCGTTGGTTCCCAGCCTTTTTCGTACTCGCGCTGCCAGAATTTGGCGGTTGCTTTGTTATTCAGAATATGCCCGTTTGTCGGGTCGATGTCCAGCGTGTCGCCTGAACGCAGGGCGATATTGCCTAACTGACAAAGCAGCGTACTCTGGTGCCCGCCCACAATGCCTGAGGCCAGAGGAGTACCTGTCTTGATGGCGTCAAAAAAGTTTTGAAGGTGGGTGGCATCCAGTACCTGCGAGGGGTTCATTTTGTTGCGTGGGTCAATCGGCAAATCGTTTTTTACCTCTTTTACCAGCTTATTGTCGAGGTCAAAAATTTTGTAGGCATTGCCGCCACCGTATTGGAGGGAACCGGTTTCGCCATAAAATGTAACGCCCACATCGCTGCCCTCAACGGTTCGACCGTTGCAGCTTCGCCCTTCCCAGGTCATGGCCGTATTGTTATTGAATGTCAGGTTAATCACCTGCGTGTCGGGGGTTTCCCAGTCGTCTTTGTAGCGGTAGCGGCCACCCAACGAAGTTACTTTGTTTGGATAGGTTACGTCCAGTCCCCAGCGCATCAGGTCGAGCATGTGCGTGCCGTTGTTGAGCGCTTCGCCTGTTCCCCAGTGCCAGAACCAATGCCAGTTGTAGTGAATGACGTTGTCTTTATAGGCGCGTCGGGGCACCGGACCCTGCCATAAGTCGTAGTTCAGCCAGGTAGGAACGGCAACCGACTTTCCGGTCCCGATGGTGGCGCGGTTGTTGGTGTACCAGCCTTTGGCAAAATAAGGCCGACCGATAGCCCCGTTCTTGATGTCCTGGATAGCCAGTTTGACATTGGGCCACGACCGACGCTGGTTGCCCATCTGGATGACGTTTTTGTGTTTTGCTGCAACGGCCACCAATAGCTCTCCCTCATGCGGATTGTGGCTGCATGGCTTTTCGAGATACACATGCTTGCCCGCTTTTGAGGCCAGAATAGCCGCCGGAGCGTGCCAATGATCGGGGGCCGCAATGACGAGGGCGTCCATGTCTTTATCTTCGAGCGCTTTTCTGAAGTCGGGTTGATTTTTGGGCTTCGACTGCTGGATACCCGTTACCGTACTAATGCATTTCTCGGCCGCTCTGGCGTCCACATCGCAGATCGTAAACACCTCGCATTTGGGTTGCAAGGCAAAATTACTCGACAGGGCCAAGCCACGGCTATTGACGCCCATTACCCCAACTTTCACTTTCTCGTTGGCACCTAGAATACGGCCATAGCTTTTGGCACTGAATCCCGGCAGAATTCCACCGACAGACAGGGCTGCAGTGCCAATGATCGTCTTTTTAACAAAATCACGGCGGGAGTTATCTCCATGAAAAGTTTCAGTTTTGTTCATACCAAAAGCAGTAGAGAAAAGAGATTAAAACTGGAGTTTGAAAAATTAAGTAACCCGGTGAAAATAGTTTAGATTTTTTTGTCATGCTGACGAAGGAAGCATCTCCGGGTAAGTCTTTTATCTACTAATCGAAGTTGCTTCCTTCGTCAGCATGACAGAAACTCAGTCGCAAATACCTAAAGTAAATTAGCCTGGGTACTTAGATAAGCCTGTCAGGTCTGTTTTTTTACCCTTAGGCACGTGGTGTCTTTATTATTTTTTGGTTGCCGTGGCCATTACACTCGCCAGGGTAACGGCGGCACCGCCACGCCGTTTGCTTTCATCAGCGGCTTCCATAAACGCAAAAATCTCAATGGTTTCTTCGGATGTTACCGGCACTTTACCTGTTTCGTAATACCTGATAATGTCCTGTAAGAGTGGTTCGTAACCGCCATAAGGCCCCAAAACGATATTGCCTGTCTGGGTAAAAACGGTGCCGCCATAGTCGTGCTTCCCCGTGCGGGTGCCGCGAACCGTGCCCACGCGCCCGTCGGCCCAGGTGCCTATGATGATGTCAGTGCCGTCGGTATGCACGCGCACCACCTGTTTACAACCCGTTCCCATTACCGTATACAGGGTTTCAACGCCGTGAATACCATACCAGTAAAAGTCGGGATGTGTCTTTTCGAGAACAGCGGGACTGAAGGTGTCGGCACCCAGCACCTGGCTTCTCTCCACTTTTTCGACCCCCTTGATGTGCCGAAGCGACGAAGCCGAAAACAAGGGGATGTTGTATTTTTTTGAAGCTTCGAAAATGGCAATAGCGTCGGATAGCGAAGCCGCAACGGGTTTGTCTATAAATACCCGCTTACCCGCTTTCAGTACCTGCACCGCCTGTTCGAGATGCAGCCGCCCGTCGTTGGTTTCCAGCAGCACGACATCGACTTTCCTGAGCAACTCGCTGATCGAGTCGACAATCTCGACATTCAGTTTTTTTACTTCTTCGGTGTAAGCCGGGACGCGGGAGGTGCTGCTTTCAATATCTTTGCTGCCCTGCGGATAAGCTGCCACCACTTTGTACCCCAGAAAATCGGCTTTGGCATCGGGGGCGTTGAGTGCCTTGACAAAAGCAGTGCTATGCGATGTGTCCAGCCCAATGATACCGACGCGCTTACCGGATTGGAATGGCTGTTTGGCCGTAAGTAATTGGGGCGTTAGCAGAAGGGCCACGCTGCCTTGCGCTGTAATCTTTAAAAATTTTCTGCGGTTGGAGGTCGGTCGCTTCATGGATACTGACATTGTTCGTCTCTAAAAACCGATTGTTCGACTAGGTCAATAAGTGGCTCGCCCACCCGATAAGTCGAAGGTAAAGCCCGTTGTAAAACTATTCTTCGGGGAGACAATATAGGCGGCCAGATTAGCGGCTTCGTCCAGTGTGCCGCAGCGTTTCATAGGTATCTTGTCGGTCATGTACTTGACCTGCACGTCGGGCATGGCATCGACCAGGGGTGTTTGGATAACCGCCGGTGCCAGCGCATTTACCGTAATTCCCCGTTCGGCATATTCTTTTCCCTGCACTTTAGCCATGCAGATAACGGCTGCTTTCGACGCTGAATAGGCCAGCATACCGGCATTCCCTTCTTTACCGGCAATGGATGCAATATGCAGGATACGGCCGTAGTTGCGGGCCAGCATCCGGGGTAGTACGGCCTTCGAGGTATAAAAACTACTCATGAAGTTGACCTCAAAAACCTTATGCAGATTGTCGCTGCTTACCTCATGGCTCTGAACGTTCGTAATGCCGGTAATGCCAACACAGTTGATCAGGCAGTCGATTTGCCCGAATTGCGCGTGTACCTCATCAACGGCCTGCCCAACCCGATCTTCGTCGGTTATGTCGATACCAATCAACAGGACACTTGAGCCATAGGACCCGAACGCCTGGTGTAAGGCCGTCTCATTAAAATCGAGTAGAGCAATCCGGGCGCCTTCGGCCAGTAGTTTGTGTGCGATGGACAAGCCAATTCCGGAAGCAGCTCCCGTAATCAGCGCAACCTGTCCACTAAATTCTCCCATCTTGTCGTTTGTTTTTTCAGATAGCATAAGCTGACCAGACACTATCCTCTACCGGTCGAATGCCATTTTTTATCGCTGACCGGCGGAAATTTAAAACAAAGTACACCCAGGAGCAAACCTATTGTCTACGCGTTGAGCAAATCGGTCAAACAGTCGATTTCGGTTTCCAGGCTATCACATAAGTTGGAAATAAAGGCGGGTTTCGCTTCCGAAGCATGCTCCAGTTGGTTGGACAGGTCGGCCAGTCGGGTGAAATTGACCGTTAGTGCTGTACCCTTAAGCTGGTGCGCCAGCCCTTTGATAATCGCTACATTCCCGCTTTTCCTGGCTTGGCTAAGTCGCTCTGGAAAAGCGGCCAGATACCCTTTGGCGGCACTGAGCAACAGGTCAACCAACTGTTGGTCATTGTTCATACTGGCGAGTAATGCGTCGAGATCAAAATGATCTTTGGCCACAATAACTACCTGTTCGATTGGTGAGCTGGATTCAGGGTTGAGCCACTTGTCAATTATTTTCTCCAGTAAGTTCGGCAGAATGGGCTTGCTCAGGTAGTCGTCCATGCCGATCTGAAGACATTTTTCGCGTTCGCCCTGTACCGTGCCTGCCGTGAGGGCAATGATGGGTATCCTTTTCCCGTTTTCCAGCCTTCTGATGGCTTTTGTGGCTTCATACCCGTTCATCTGGGGCATCTGAATATCCATGAAAACAAGGTCGGGCTGGCTCGTCTGAAAGGTGTCGAGTGCTTGCAGACCATCTACGGCTTTCAGCAGCCGGGCGTTGGGGAGCCGTTGACCGATCAAAGTTGTTGCCAGCAGCATATTGACCAGGTTGTCTTCTGCGATCAGGATGGTAACCGGTTTGAGAGAAAGGCTCGGTTGTTGCTGATTCACCGCCGGTTTGTTCACAGCCTCCACGTCTTCTCTGTGAACGTTGACCTGGGCAAGCGCATCGTAGAGCTGTTCGGCCTTCACGGGCTTTATCAACCGCTGAGACACGTTCAGTTCCTGGCAGGCAGTCAGGACAATTTCATCTTCAGAGGAACTGTGCAGGAGTAAAACCGGCAACCGCTCGGCAGGTATCTTTAACTCATGGCGAATAAAACGAATTGTCGCCAACCCATCCACATAGGGCATGTGGTAGTCCATCAAAACGGCATCATACTGTTCCCTGGCTCTCAGTCGATCCAGTGCTTCGAGTCCACTGGATGCCAGTTCGGTTTGTATGTCTTTCAGATGCAGCATGGCCTGTAAGATCTGTTGATTGGTGGTATTGTCATCCACGATCAACACCCGCTTAATCAGTTCCAGTTTAGGCAAGGGAAGGGCTTCGCCCGCCATGGCTTTAAACTGAATGTCGAAGAAAAATGTACTGCCTGTACCTACTATACTGGTCAACTGGAGCTTGCTGCCCATGAGGCCCAGGAGTCTATTGGAAATGGCTAAACCCAGGCCGGTGCCGCCAAATCGGCGGGTGGTCGAGGTATCCTCCTGAGCAAAAGCGTCGAATATTTTGAACTGATTTTGCTGGGCAATGCCGATGCCCGTATCCCGTACCGAAAAACGAAAGCCTGGGGTAGTGCCGTTTGATATATCGATCAGTTCTACTTTTAATTCGATCTCGCCCTGTTGTGTAAACTTGACGGCATTGCTGAGCAGGTTGATCAAAATTTGCCGAAGCCGGATTGGATCGACCCAGATAAAGCGGGGTACGTCGGGGGCAATGTTGAGCAGCATCTCCAGCTTCTTCTGGTGAGCATGCAGCTTAATCATGTCAGCGACCTGACTGCCCACGGTGAGCAGGTCGGTTTTCTCGATGGATAATTCCAGCTTACCCGCTTCAATTTTGGAGAAGTCGAGAATATCATTGATGATATCCAGCAACGAATTGGCCGACTGATTGACCAGCGATAAATAATGCTGCTGGGTCGCATCGGTATTGGTTTTCAGCAGTAGGTCCGTAAACCCGATCACGCCATTGAGGGGTGTGCGGATTTCGTGGCTCATCATGGACAGAAAGTCAGACTTGGCCAGTGTTGCCTGTTTGGCCAGTTCTTTGGCCTGACGCAATTCGGATTCTATCTTTTTCCGGCGTTCGATCTGTCGTTGCAGAAAATCGACCAGCCCAATGAGGTTGTCGGTATTGACATCCGGCATATCATCTTCATCCGGCACATCGAGCGTCCGAATGGCCTCGATCAACTTCTCGACCGACTGCCCTCGCTGTTCAATCTCGCCTTTGAGTTTCTGGTTAATATCGGCGTATTCCCGTTCGTTCATGGCCGAAGAGTGCTCGAACAACTCTTTGTCCCGCTCGAAATTATAATACGACTCATTCACCGCCTTTATGAACGACTGAAAACGCTCGTATTGAAAACCCTCGTCAGGCAGGTACTTCTTGATCTGTCGGGCGAGCACTTTGTGCATCGGTGTAGGCTGCATGCTTTTATTTCTCGGAGAAGACAGTAATCGTCATGGTTTGATTGTGCAGTTCGCAACGGGCATCCGGAGCAATGGGCGATATCTCACCGTAGGAGTAAAATCCCGTCAGTACGGCCGGTGCACCAAATACCTCACGCACGGCTTCAACTTCTTCGTCTACCCGCTGACCCAGCACCAGCTTCCGACCAACACAACTCACCAGAATGGCGAGTTCAGGTTCTACGGCCAGGTGTTTCCTGGCCGTATGAGCCGCCACCGCTGCCGCTTCAATCAGCCGGTCCAGGTTGGCCGTCATAAAGCGCACCAGGCTCTTTTCAGGCATATCGCCTGCAAAGGTCATACTCCGGGTTGCCTCATCAATAGACAGGATGGTGCGTACCAGCGGGTGTGAATCGGGCGTTGTGCGCATCGACAAGGGGAAAAACAAGGCGGCTGAAGGAAGGCCACCGGCATATTTCCCAAGGTAATCCTTATACAGATCAAGGGCCTGTTTGTCGCCAATCTGGTAGAGTACGTTGTATTCCGAGTGGGTCACTTCGCGTTCGGGCCCAAATACATCCCAGCCTCCCATAGAACTGGTGCCCACCGTGAGTTCTGAACCGTAAAAACCGATGCCAACGATCTTGCCCTCGGCAGGTTGTTGGTTGAGACCTACCAGGGTCCGTTCAAAGCGGGCTGCGTCGCCCGCCAACCCACCCGTAATGGGAACGACACGGTGCAGACCACTGTTCAGCGCGTCGATCAACTGAGTGCCGTTAACTACGCTGCCGTCGGAGATGACAAAGACGGCCGCCAGTGTTTCATCATTGAGGGTCTGCGCCAGATGTCTGCCCGCAGCATAGCTTTCACGGCGATCTGCTATATCGATCTGTACTGACCGGATGGTCGTTTTGTCGAACTCAATGGCCGTAACGACAATGCTGTCGTCGCACACTTTATCGTCAAAAATTTCGCCCGCAGTCGAGTT
>CAXTJJ010000181.1:9786-10415 GCA_964244155.1 uncultured Spirosoma sp. | reverse complement strand
ACTTTATATCAAATTTAAGAAAAATTTAAGTCGTTTGCATGGGTAGATTCGTGATTTTATCCTCATCTTTCCGTCTCAAGAGCGAAAATCAGTTGTTCTCTTATAAACCCCAATCTAATCACTATGAAAAAGAATCTGTTAGTCTTATGCCTTTCCTTGTGCATGCTGGTTGCCTACAAGGGCGTGTCTCAGGATACAAAAGGCTCAAAAGGAAAAGCCAAAAAAGAAATGAATGAGGCCGACGCATCAGCTAAGTCGGCCGCCAAGGCAGAAAAAAAAGCCGCTAAGGAGGGTGCCCAGGAAGGGAAAAAAGAAGCTAAAGAGGCTGCCAAAAATGCGAAAGCAGAGGCCGGCACAACGACTGATGCTGCTAAACAAACGGCCGTCAACGACCGGATGGCCGCTGCCAGAGCCGCAAAAGCCGCAAAGAAAGCGGCCGCCGATGGCACTACTGCCGCGCCGGCAACCGCTGCGAAAGCAGATAATTCGGGTCTGAAAGACGACAAAATGGCCAAGTCATCAAAAGGATCGACAGCGAAACCGAAAGAGGAAAAAGCAACGCCAGCCGATTACAAAGCACCCGTTGATCCGTCTCAAAAAGGACCCAACGGTGAGAAAGTAATGACCGG
>CAXTJJ010000181.1:0-9776 GCA_964244155.1 uncultured Spirosoma sp. | reverse complement strand
GTGGTAAATACTACATTAACAAAAACGGCAACAAGACGTATTTGAGTAGTATGAAGGGGTAAGGTAACGGTTTTGAACTGGACAAGAAAAGGGTCAGGCAATAACGTCTGACCCTTTTCTTATCGGGGGGTGAAAGTTGATCTGCTTATAGCTTTTGCTCTGATGTAATTAATAGCAACGGTTATGTAATCAGTGAGTTGACTACCAATTAAAACTTAGCCATAAACAGCTTTGTAGCACCCATACCGATGAATAAATCAACAAATTATAGTTTGTTAAAATAGTACGTTCTTTACGGGAGGCACGCGATAAAAGGCCTGTTTCAGTGAGACTCAATCTGTTATTGAAATGAAAGGAGCGTCACTTATCAACTTATGTCTGCCAGCCATCATATTTTTGGCGGGTTGCAGGCACACGCCGGACCCAACACCACCCATACCAGACGTTATTACCTTCAGCCAAAAACCCGTGGCGGCTATACGCAGCAGCACGTCCGCCGTGCTTTCGGCTACCCTTACCGCAGCGCCGACTACTAAGGTACTAACCGCAGGCTTTGTCTGGTCAAAGACAAACGCATCGCCAACCCTTGCCGATAGCAAAACGGCCCATTCCCTAACCATACCGACGCTACCTTACTCGCTCAGCGATTCGTTGACCGGGCTGGAAAATAAGGCTACCTTTTATGTGCGGGCTTATGTGGCCACAGAGACCGGCACGGTGTATAGTGAGGCAATATCCTTTCTGGTTCAGTTTAGCCTGACTGATGCATTTGCCCAGACGCTGACAGGCTTGCTTCAAAATCGGGATATCGGCTATGGCTTTGTGGTTTACGAAAACAACGAGATGAAAGCGTCGGGAGCCGGTGGTTTGAAGTCGAGGGCTGTCGATCCGGAAGGGGAGAAGCCGTACACCATCGATACCAGGATGCACATTGCCAGCATGAGCAAAACGATTGCGGCTATGGCTTTCACACAGTTGGCGGCCCAGAAGCACATCCGAACGACTGATAAGATTGCTCCCTACCTGCCATCTTCCTGGACTAAAGGGGCGAATATTGATCAGATTACTTTTTACGATTTGTTTAATCACCGCAGCGGCATAATTGGATTGGGCAATAATTGCCAGAACGGGTCCTATACCGAGAATATCTACAACGGCCTTAAACAGCTAATTGCCAATGGTGTAAAAACAGCTAACCGTGGCCTGTACTGTTACCAGAATGCCAACATCGGCTTGATGCGCGTGTTGATTCCGGCCATAACCGGCTACGTATTTACAGGAAATGACTATACCGATGACCAGCAAACACAGCAGCTTTATCGGGCGTATGTACAGGATAATGTGCTGGCAAAAGTGGGCCTTACCAATATCATCCCAACCTATCCAGCCAATGATCCGACTTACTGTTATGATTACCCCTACACAACGGGTCGGAAAGGCTGGAATCCGGGCGATTTTTCAAACACACTTGGGGCTTATGGCTGGTACCTGACCCCACGTGAAGCGGGCAAACTATATGCTACGGTTCTCTCATCTACGGATCAGTCCGTTATCCCGACTGCTTATAAAGACACGCTCTTACTGAATAACCTTGGGTGTTTTCGGGTTGCCACGAGCCTCGGCGATATGGCTTACCATGATGGCTGGTGGTACTACAACAGCCAGGCTCCCTATGTTGGTCTGCGGACGATCTGGATGAAACTGCCCAACAATATCACCGTAGCGCTTTTTGTTAACGTACTGAATCGCCAGACCGGTTTGTTCCCGACCGACAATGGGGTTGACATTGTTCCGTTTGTGTTTCGGGCCTATACAACGGCACGGCAACTCAGCGGTGGCCGGCTGGCAGCCGTTACCCTGACGCTGGAACACCCGGAGCCACACTAAATGGTTAAGTGGGGTAGACAGATAAACAAACCGGGAAACAATGCGGACAGTAAAAGATTTAGTATGTTCAGGTTCAAATCTGATCCCATGCGCCGATTACTTCATTTGCTTACTGCTCTTCTTCCCGGTCTCTGTTACGCGCAAACCAGTCAAACGATACAGATGGCTGGTTTACAACAACCTGTCGAAATCATCCGCGACCGCTGGGGCGTCAATCACATTTATGCCAAAAACGAGCATGATCTGTTCTTTGCGCAAGGGTATTCAGCGGCTCAGGACCGTCTGTTTCAACTGGAAATATGGCGTCGGCAAGCGACTGGAACCGTAGCTGAATTGCTCGGTCCTCAGGAGGTAAAGCGTGATATTGGCACCCGATTGTTTCGCTATAAGCCAAACGCAGCCGACCTTACTAAAGAACTTCTCCATTACCATCCACACGGCCCACAGATTGTTGGGGCCTTCGTTGAGGGCATTAATGCCTACATAACAGCTATTCTTAAAACGCCTGAAAAGCTACCCTTCGAGTTTCGGGTGCTCGATACCAAACCTGGCTTATGGACGCCCGAAGTGGTTATTAGCCGCCATCAGGGACTTATGTACAATGTCCGGGAAGAGTTGAACTACGGACGGCTGGTGAAACTGATTGGTGCTGACAAGCTTCGTGAGTTACAATGGTTTCACCCCAAAACGAAGTCGACAGAACCCGACCTGACCCTTTATGTAGATGGCGACGAGCTTTTTCAACCCATTCTGGATTTGTACGAGGCCTTTCGCCTACCGCTAAAATTTGGCGGGCAGGCGATGAAAGAAGATGACGACGAAGCGTATGTAAACCCCGGCTTTGACGCTGATAAGCAATACATTGGCTCCAATAACTGGGTTATTGCCGGTGAGAAATCGGCGAGTGGTTACCCCATGCTCGCCAACGATCCTCACCGGGCGCAGTCGACACCTTCATTGCGGTATTGGGTTCATTTGAATGCGCCGGGATGGAACGTAGTAGGGGCCGGAGAACCAACGCTGCCGGGTGTTTCTATAGGCCATAACGATTACGGTGCCTGGGGGCTGACCATTTTTGAGACAGATAATGAAGACTTGTATGTCTATGAAACCAATCCAGCCAACCCGAACCAGTACCGATACAAAGGCAAAGGGACGATTTATCATTGGGAGACAATGACAACGCGAACTGAAACTATTCCGGTAAAGGGTGGAAAATCAGTAACCACCACGCTCAAATACACCCGACATGGGCCAGTGGTTTTTGACGATACGCAACATCATAAAGCCTATGCTGTTCGGACGGGAGGCCTGGAAATAGGGTCAGCACCTTATTTAGCCAGTTTGCGAATGAATCAGGCGCGGAACTGGGCCGAGTTTCGGCAGGCGTGTTTGTACAGCCGGGTGCCGGGCGAAAATATGATCTGGGCAGGTCGGCCAACTGCGGATAAACCCGGCGACATTGGCTGGCAGGCCGTGGGTTTATCGCCCATTCGAAAGAATTTTACGGGTCTGGTGCCGGTGCCCGGCGATGGTCGGTTTGAGTGGAGTGGGTTTCTGCCCATCGACAAACTGCCGAATAAACTCAACCCGCCTGAAGGGTATGTGGCAACGGCCAACAATAACCTGACGGCGACCAACTATCCATATCGCAATGCCATTGGCTGGACGTGGGCCAGTCCGTCGCGGGCACACCGTATTGAAGAGGTGCTGAACGATGGCACTCGAAAGACATTGGTTGATTTCATGGCCTTGCAGAGTGATTATTTATCCATTCCTGCCCGAACGCTGATTCCATTAATGCAAAATCTAGCCTCTCCCAAAGACCGAACCGAGCAGGCACTGAGTTACTTACGCAAGTGGGATTTTAAATTGACGACCAGCTCCGTGGCGTCCTCTATCTATGTCGCCTGGGAAGGCCAGTTAAAGCAGGCAATATACCTTGCCAGCGTCCCTGCCAATGCACGGCCTTACATGAAAAGTTTGCCAACGAAACGTGTTTATGATGCCTTACTTATTCCAACGGCTGCCCGCGATAGCTTGTTACTAACGTGTCTTGATCGGGCAGTGTCGGAACTGACAACCCGGCTCGGTTCCGATATGGACGACTGGATATACGGGCAGCGTAAAAACAAGCACATTACCTTAACACATCCGCTGAGTAACCTGGTTGATAAGGGCATGCGTAAGAAAATTAACCTTGGTCCGGTGGCGCGGGGTGGCTATGCCGAAACCGTCAATGCAACAACCAATGACCTGAATCAGACAGCTGGTGCATCTTTTCGTATTCTGGTCGATACCGAAGACTGGGATAAAACGCTCGGCATCAATACCCCCGGCCAGTCAGGAGATCCGGAAAGTCCGCATTACAGTGATTTGTTCCCTATCTGGGCCGAGAATAGTTATTTTCCTGTATACTTCTCAAAAGAGAAAATCAAGACAGTTGCCGAGGGAACCACCGTGTTGCAGCCGTTGAAGTAGCGTGGACGTCCCGTCGGCGTAGCCGAAGGCTAAGTTGAAATGGAAATTTTTTAGCCTTCGGCTACGCCGACGGAACGTCCACGCTACATAAGCGGTACATTTCGTACTTTTGCAATCGGAAAACTGCCCGTTCGTGCAGTTTCACAATCGAATGGATATTCAGGAAGAATTAAAAGTTGTTATTCAGCGTGCCGTTTCCGAATTGTATCAGCAGGAAATTGGTGAGGTACCGTTACAGCCAACCAAAAAAGAATTTGAAGGACAATACACCTTCGTTACTTTTCCACATACAAAGGCTCTCCGACAGGCACCTGCCCAGATCGGTCAGGCCATTGGCAACTGGTTGCTCGAAAACAGCACCGTTGTCAGCCGATTTAACGTTGTGCAGGGTTTTTTGAACATCAGTATAGTCGATGCTGCCTGGGTTGAGATGTTAAACACCATTGCAACGGATGCTGCGTTTGGTACATTGCCTGCGAAGGGTAAGTCGGTGATGGTTGAATTCTCATCGCCAAATACCAACAAGCCGCTGCATTTGGGCCATTTGCGCAACAATTTCCTGGGCGATTCGGTGAGCCGTATTCTGGTTGCTAATGGCTACGATGTCGTCAAAACCTGTATTGTCAATGATCGGGGGATACACATCTGCAAGTCGATGCTGGCTTACCGGATGTTTGGCGCCGATGCATCGGGCCGCTGGGAGACGCCGGAATCGTCGGGCATGAAGGGCGATCACCTGATCGGGAAGTACTACGTGCTGTTCGACAAAGCCTGCAAAGCGCAGGTGGCGGAGATGGTTGAGCAGGGAGAGGTAAAGGAAGAAGCCGAAAAGACGGCCCCGCTCATGCAGGAAGTACAGCAGATGCTGCGGCTCTGGGAACAGGGCGACCCCGAAACAATTGCCCTTTGGCGGCAACTGAATAGCTGGGTCTACGCTGGTTTCGACGCGACCTACAAAAGCATTGGCGTCAGTTTCGATAAAACCTACTACGAATCGAACACGTATTTACTAGGGAAAGAAATCATTGAGGAGGGTCTTACAAAAGGCGTTTTCTTCCGGAAAGACGATGGGTCTGTCTGGATCGACCTGACCGAAGATGGCCTGGATCAGAAGCTCGTGCTGCGTTCCGACGGCACATCGGTATACATGACTCAGGATCTTGGTACTACTGATCTGAAGTTTCAGGATTTCCACTGCGACCGCCAGATTTGGGTCGTTGGCAACGAGCAGGATTACCATTTCAACGCCCTGTTCGCCATTCTGCGCCGGTTGGGTAAGACATATGCCAACGAATTATATCACCTGTCATACGGCATGGTCGATCTGCCAACGGGTAAAATGAAATCGCGCGAGGGCACGGTTGTCGATGCTGACGATCTGATTCAGGAAACGACGGATGCCGCGTCGACAGCCGCCGATGAAGCCGCTAAAGGCAAGCTCGACGAGTTTGGCGAAGCGGAGAAAAAAGCCTTGTTTCAGATGCTGGGCTTGGGCGCGTTGAAATACTACCTGCTGAAAGTTGATCCACAGAAACGGATGCAGTTCAATCCGGCCGAATCGGTAGATTTGCACGGAAATACGGGGCCATATATTCAATACGTATATGCTCGTATTCAATCTATTTTGCGGAAAGCCTCTGAGTTGAATGTTATAGCCGAAGGGCTTGTTGCCACTACTCAACTGGACGAAATTGAGCAGCAACTGGTGTTTTTACTGAGTCAATACACACTGCGTGTTGGCGAGGCTGGCACGGCCTTCGCGCCTTCCTACATTGCGCAGTATGCTTATGAACTGGCGAAGACATTCAACCAATTTTACGATAAACTGTCTATCCTTAAGGAGACTGACAGCGTTAAGCTCCAGGCGCGGCTTATTTTATCAAAAGCAGTTGGTGAAACTATTCGCAGGGCAATGGGTTTATTGGGCATAGAAGTACCGGAAAAAATGTAGTTAGTTGCTTCTGATTCAGTATCTTTAATCACTCCTTCTAAATTCTACCGAAACGTTAGGTCAACCATGAAAAAGAATCTTGTTTTTACCTTAATCGGCGTCGTGATGATTGCGACCCTAACCAGTTTTATGTCCTTCTCAACACTCGTTAAAGGTATCTTTAGCAACAAAAAAGAAGCGCTTGCCGCTCCCGTCAATGCGATGGCTCCCACAAAAAGTTTGTATGATTTTACTGTAAAGTCACTGGATGGCAAGCCTGTGTCGTTAAGCGGATTTAAAGGTAAAAAAGTGGTCATTCTGAATGTAGCGTCGAAATGCGGCTTTACCCCTCAGTATGCTGACTGGGAGAAATTCTACAAAGAGCATGGCAGCAAAATCGTTGTCCTGGGTTTTCCAGCCAACAATTTTGGTAGCCAGGAGCCAGGCTCAAGCGAAGAGATCGCTACGTTCTGTCAGAAAAACTACGGTGTAACCTTCCCAATGTTCGAGAAAGTATCGGTTTTGGGTGAAGATCAGGCTCCACTTTACAAATGGCTGACCGACAAGTCGATGAACGGCTGGAATGACAAAGCCCCAACCTGGAACTTTTGTAAATACGTTATCAACGAAAAAGGTGAACTCACCAATTTCTTTGCGTCGAAGGTGAAACCTACCGACGAAGAATTCAAAAAAGCTGTTGGTATCTAATTAATTAGTGGATGAGCGAATGAGCGAGTGAGTGAACGACATAGTTAAACCAGAGCTATGTCGTTCACTCACTCGCTCATTCGCTCATTCTACGTTGACTATGAAAAGTTGGATTGCAGCCGCTCGGCCGCGTACGTTACCGCTGTCTTTAGCGAGTATTATTTTAGGAAGTTTTCTAGCCTTCGCCAACCAGCATTTTAGCTGGCAGATAGCGGCCTTAGCGGCTTTGACAACTATTTTCCTGCAAATCCTGTCCAACTTTGCCAATGATTACGGAGATGCCGTCTCAGGAAAAGATACGGAGCTTCGTGTCGGGCCACGTCGGGCTGTAGCTACCGGCGATATCACCAAAGAAGCCATGCTTCGGGGTATTATCCTGATGGCGGTGCTTTCGCTGATTTGTGGGATTGGTTTGCTAACTGTAGCGTTTTATAGCGTAGAGCCGAAAATCTTCTGGTTTTTCTTCACACTGGGTCTGCTCAGCATTGCGGCTGCCATCGGTTATACGAACGGCAAACGACCGTATGGCTATGCCGGTTTCGGCGACATTGCCGTTCTTATTTTCTTTGGCTGGGTAGGGGTACTAGGTACGTATTTTCTGTACACATTGTCATTCAATCCGCTGTTAGTATTACCCGCCACAAGTGTTGGCCTATTTGCCACCGGAGTTCTGAATATCAATAACATTCGTGACATCGAGACCGATACTATGACCGGCAAACGGTCTATTCCGGCTCGCCTTGGCTTACCGTTGGCTATTCGCTACCATTGGGGCTTACTCATTACAGGCATGGCTTGTGCCATTGCCTACTCTTTCATGACCGACTCTGTTGCCGTAGGGTATCTATACGTACTTGCCTTTCCGTTAGTTATCCTGAACGGACGCGCCGTTGCTACGCACAAGCGCCCCGCAGAGCTTAACGCACGTCTTGGCCAACTTGCTCTCACGACCCTTTTGTTTGTGATTCTGTTTGGATTGGGGCAGGTGTTATAAACTAAACCTATAGGGTTTAAGGATCACTACTGCCGCACTACTTTTCGCGTTATTTTATTCAGGCCTGCCTGAATGGTCAATAGGTATGTTCCTGTCGCAAGTGGCATTACTATCGCTTCGGAGAGCGTAGTTACTTGGCCTACCTGCTTTTGATACACCAAACGCCCCTGTGCATCCTGCAAACGTAAACTAACCTCTTTTTTCTGAGTAGTGGTCAATTCGATGTACACGGTATCGTGGGTTGGGTTGGGGTAGATTCTAAATTGTCCACCAGCAAATTCCTCGGCGGCTGTAGGCAACAGAACAGTTATTGAAGCCTGCCCCGACGCACTGCCCAGCCCGCAGCTGTTTTCTACACTGGCTATGGAGTAAACAACCGAATTGGCAGGTTGACGCGTCAGTATGGTTGGATTATTGCTGCCTGAAAAAGCCGTACCATCAGACAATGTACCTCGCCAGGGACCATCGCCAGTGAAACGTAGGCTAAGCGAAACAGGCTGCCCCTGCAATACCGTTGCCGAGCCCGTTAACGTTGCTGTCGGCAAAGGACGGACAATAAAACGCTCGCTTGGAACCAGTTGGGCGTAAGTAATACCGCGTGGCCTTACCCGTAAGCGATATCCTGAACCGGGTGGTAATGACGTCGGTATACTAACCTTTAGTGAATTTAAGGAGCCGGAACCAATAAGTTGTGCGGCTGAGAAACTGCCCGTAGTGTCAGAAATAAGAACGTCATATTGCCAGTTAGCCGCTTTGGCCGTATTCTCGGCTGTTGCTGTAACGGCGAGAGAAGCCCCTGCACAAACGGCCGTTGAATGAGCAATTGAAGTAGTTAGTTTTGGGGGTGGTTGTACTGAAACGGTAAACTGGTCGTTCAGGCAATGACGCAAATCGGTTACCGTTATTGGCATTGTCCCAGACTGGTTAGCGGCATAGCGTATTGTTCGGCTATTCTGCCCCTCTGGCCATTGATAATCGCCTACCCACGACGCCGTAAATTGAAGCGTGTCGCCATATTCAGCGGTGAACGATGCTGTTTTGTTCACGTTTTTCATGATCGTGAACTTATCCAGCACTGATCCGTCGGCCATGACCAACTGCGCGTCCAGGCGGTTGTCGTTCACGTCCAGCAGCATCGAACCGCCGAGAGTCGTATTGTTGTAAACCGTGGCCGGGTGTGGAAACCCATCCGATTGCCCTCCTAACTGCCCGCCTGAGCCATTCACGACATAAACTGTACCTTGGCCTTTCGTCAGGATTGGACATGAGTTGGGTGATCCATCATAGCGGGCGGTTGTGTTTTCGGCTAGGTTAATGGCTCTGTCAAATGTATTGGCTAAGCCCCGAAGCCCTTTGATTCGGTAAGTTCGTTCGTAGCCATGACTGTGGCCACTCATGACTAGATCGACACCATATCGTTCCAGAATAGGGGTCAGATTTTCTCGTAAAAGCTTCATCGACAATTCTGTATCGGAGTTGTGACCGCCTTTACTATAGGGTGGGTGATGAAAAATGACGATTGTCCAGGGTAACTTGTTAGCTGCCAGGTCGCTCTTCAGCCATTTTACCTGGGTAGAAGTCGTGTCATACAGTCGATATTGGCCGTCGGGTCTTCCCTGAGAATCGAGTGATATCAGATGTACATTGCCGTAATCGGCTGAAAAATAAGAGGTTGAGTTAGATGGTATACCGCCCGATTGCCCTCGGTCAGGAAACGAAAACAGTCTGTAATAGGCAAAGTTAAAATTTGTTTCGCTATCGGCGTAGTCATGATTA
>CAXTJJ010000180.1:0-10459 GCA_964244155.1 uncultured Spirosoma sp. | reverse complement strand
GCCCGTTATTCTGCGTTGCCACATAACAGAGCTGGCCGTTGCCTAGTAGAACCGTGGCCAGTGCTTTTGCGTCGTCATCAACAACAAAGCCGGAGCTTGCCAGTGTAATCGGCTTGAATTGCCCCCTGCCATTCCCCAATAAACATAGCCCCAGGCTTGCATCCTGCCAGCCCGACAGGACTTCAGTTGCATAATCATTACCTACCAATAGTATATCCAGATTGCCATCGTGATTGATATCCACAACCGAACTGCCAAATACCGGCGAAAACTGGGCTTCTATAGGTAAGGCATGGAGCACAAATTCACCCGCCCGGTTCTCGATGTACGCCGAAGAACAATACGTAGCCCGTTTAATCAGGGCCTGTTGCTGGTCATCGACCGATAGTAGTTTTGCCAACGTCGTCTTGCCGTAGACCGCGTAGGATGTCATCTTCTTCTTGAAAGACGGAATCTGATCGGTCAATACATCGCGGGGGTGGAATGGATACTCGACTCCCCCATTGAAAAAAGTTAGGATCGGGTCCAGTGTGCCATTTTTGTCATAATCGGCCGCGTAAACCGATACGGGTTGCGTTGGCGAAGCCTGTAACCGGCTATTCAGCCCCAGGTTGCCTGCTATGTAGTCCATGTCGCCGTCGTTATCAAAATCACCCGACGACAGGCTGTTCCAGAAGCCAACTGCACTAGCCAGCGCTGGAGCTTTCACGGTCGTAAATCGACGTCCCTGCTGATTTTTGAAAACGGTAATAGGCATAAACTCGCCTGCCAGCATCAGGTCGGGCCAGTTATCGTTGTCGACATCTGTCCAGAGGGCTGCACAAATTAAGCCTGCCCGTGACAGACCAGGCGCCAGCTGATCCGTTACGTCCGTAAAGCGCACCACCCCTGACCGGCTGTCATTGCGCAACAAATAGCTTCGGGCCGGTTCCGGATACCGTTGCGGAACGATCCGCCCACCAACCAACAGATCCAGGTCGCCATCATGGTCGAAGTCGGTGGCGATGACGCACGAACCGCTGGACATTGTATTGGGGAGTGCTGTTGGCGAAGGCTGGAAATTGCCCTTTCCATCATTTAGATAGAGACTGTCCTGGCAAGTGGCTTCGTCTTTGCCAAATTCGGTGCTGCCATGAACGGCATACAGATCGAGGTCACCGTCGTTGTCGGCATCAAACAACAGGACACCGGTTTCTTCGGGCTTTTTTGCCGGGCGGTCTTTCCGTCGGAATGCCGCACCACGGAATGCCGCACCACGGAATGCAGGTTGTCCGACTTGCGGGCTTGCCTGTTGTAGGAAAAATGTGCCGCCTTTGTACGCGCTTCCGGCAATGTAAATATCGTCCAGTCCGTTGCCGTCTACATCCCCAACGGCCAGTCCCGGCCCAATTTGCGAGTGCTTATGAGAGAGCAGAGTTTGTTGGGCTTTATAATCAACAAAATCATCTTCCTGGTGCTGAAAGTCAAGTCCGCTCAACGCTGAAACTTCAGTCAGCAAAGGTTGCGTTGGTGGCTGCGAGTATATGAATGTGGGTGGCTGAGGGGTTGCTTTCCGCTCTACCAATGTCAGGGTTTGGTTTGGGGTTACGTTCCGAATGAGCTGACCGTAGCCACTTGGCCAAACGATTTTTAGGGAGTCAATTCGCCTGGCGGCACCCAGCCCAACGTGAATACCCGATGCCATTGTGGATTGATACCCGCGTTGGCGGGTATACTCGGTGTAGTGCAATTGCCTACCCGCCCAAATGGCAACTTTGGTCCCCAGCCCTTCCCGGTTGCCGGGGTTTCCCACTAAGTTTATCGTTAAAAAATGCCCGGAGGAGGAATCCGCTGCATTTTCGACGGTTCGGTTCCGATAGATAAAAGCCGGATCGTTTATGTTGTTCATCACCAGATCCAGGTCGCCATCATTGTCGAAATCGGCGTAGGCTGTGCCGTTTGTAAAGGAGGGTTCAATTAGTCCCCATTCGCTGGCAACGTTGGTAAAGTGAAGATCACCGGTGTTATGGAAAAGGAAATTCGGTTTGTAAACGGGCTCCAGATCAACAATTCGCTTCAGTAGCTGAGCGCGACGGTCAGCATCGGTGCCAAAAGTGCCACCATCGCGGTTGTAGCTGGTAAAATCCAGATCCGTAATGTCTTTGCGATAGCCATTCGTAATCAGTAAATCCCGGAACCCATCATTATCCAGATCGGCGAAAAGTGCGCTCCAGCTCCAATCCGTTGCTGCTGTTCCTGCCAGATAACCAATGTCAGAGAAGAGGGGAAGAGAAGGAGAAAGGGAGGAGGGGGAAGAGAGGGACGAAAGGGAGGAGGCAAACCCTCTGTTTAATTGCAGGACATTACGGATGTATTGCGGTTGGTAGCCAAGCCGACGAGCCATCTGAAAGCGGTCATAAGGAATAGTCGAGAACATGGTTTTCTGCCGTAGGTTATCATCAGGCAGCATATCCACCACAGCGATGTCGTTCAGGCCATCGTTGTTTATATCAGCCATATCCATGCCCATGCTGTTGTGGCTCTGGTGTTTCAGGGATTCGGCAATGCGGTTGCGGAACGTCCCATCCTGGTTATTGATTAACCAGACATCATTCGATTGGAAGTCATTGGCTACATATACGTCCGGCCAGCCATCCTGATTCACATCGTTGATAAGGACACCCAGTCCCCAGCCTTCGTGCAGCAGGCCCGCCTGGGTAGAGACATCGGTGAAGTGGAGTTTCTCTCCTGTTTTAGGGTTGGGGTGATCGGCCGTTTTTACATCGCCCTCACCCCCGGCCCCTCTCCCAAAACGGGAGAGGGGCCGGGGGTCCCTCTCTGCTTGGGGACTATCGTTCCGAAATAATTTATCCTGACTTCTGGCAGAACCGTTGTTGCGCGGTCCGATCACATTATTTCTGTTGAAATTTTCGAGGGCGTTGGTCAATAAGAACACATCCAGGTCCCCGTCGCGGTCATAATCCAGAAAGGTAGCCTGTGTGGAGTAACTGGAATCGGCCAGTCCGACAGCCTGTGCGGACTCGACAAAATGCGGCAGGCCATTGGCGTCATTACCAGTGTTAATGAAGAGCAGATTAGGGACGGCTCGATTGCGGTTGGGGTGAATCGTCGACACATAAATGTCCTGTCGGCCATCCTGATTGATATCGGCTACGGCCACGCCCGTACACCAGGACGTTGTGCCAACCCCCGCCGAATCGGTAATATCCTGAAATTTGAAATTACCTTTATTCAGGTACATGCGACTTGACACCTGATTCCCGGCAAAAAATACATCGGGCAACCCGTCGCCATTGAAATCGCCTACACCTACACCACCGCCATTGTAGATGTATTCGAACTCAAGCACGTTCAGCGAGTCACTTTCGGTAATGGTGTTGGCGAAGTTAATGCCCGTTTCAGGGGCCGTTAGCTGTTCAAACCGAGTTGACGTATGCGTACAGCCAACCAATGCAAGAGCAAGAAAACCGGTCAGCCTGAGTAAGTAATGCATAGTGGAAATATAGGCAAAATCCCCGGCTGGCAACAAAGCCATCCGGGGATTGCTATTCTAGATTAGGTTGGTAATGCGATGATTTTAGTAACCCGGGTTTTGATCCTGTTGGGTCAGTTTACTGTTGTTGTCCAACTCCTGTTGGGGGATTGGAATCAACTCCTGTTTGCCTTTTACGAAATACGGAATGGGCTCCGTCTTGAATTTATTCTGTGCCCGCCAGCGCAGAATATCCCGGTTGCGGATTTGCTCGCCAGCCTGCTCAACCCGCTTCTCATGCATGACGGCCCGTAGCACCTCATCTTTGCTGTTGACCGGGTATTTAGCGGTTGGATAAGCGGGCATGGCTACGCTCTTCCGGGCCCGAACCTGATTGAGCAACGCAATGGCGTTAGCACTGTTGCCGGTCTCATTTTCCGTTTCGGCCATCATGAGCAGCACTTCCGCGTACCGAATCAACCGCATGTTGATACCCGACGTATAAAAGGTTTCGTTGTTTTTATACATCGCGGTGTACTTCCGCCAGCTAACTTTCTGGGTTACCCCATTCACCACGGAGGTATTCCCCTGCACCTGCGATTCGCCCAAGGTGTTCAGGCCGTTGTTATAGGTATCACCGATGAAGTAGAAATTGTACTTCAGGCGTGGGTCCGTTTTGGCGTCGCCTTTGGCGGTGCTTTCGTATTCGTTGAGCAATCCGTCCGACGGAATCAGGTTTCGCCAGCCAATAGCCGAGTACTCCTGACTGCGGGTCATGGTTTCGTTGGCTCCGTTGTCATTGCCATCGGCATCCCAGTTGAAGTCGCCTATTTTCGAGAAGCCGATCTCGAAAATTGATTCGGAATTGAATTCGGTTTCTTCGATAAAGTTGTTTAGATACTCATCGGTCAACTTGTACAAGCCCGAGCTGATTATTGCCTGGAGTTGTGTCTTCGCGCTTGCATAATCACCTTTTTGCATGTAAACCCGTGCCAACAGGGCCTGGGCAGCCCCTTTGGTTACCCGGCCGAGGTCGGCACCCGTCGCAGTAGCGGGCAGATCGGCCTGAATCGCCAGCAGATCGGTAGTTAACAGGGTATAAATGTCACTGACGGGCGATTTTGCCTTTGTTCCGTCCACCTCGGTTACGTAATCGGTATATAAAGGAACCGCACCCCAGAAGGTCGTCAGATCAAAGTAAGCCATTGCCCGCAGGAATTTGGCCTCGCCAACGATGCGCTTCGCCAGTGTGGGATTATCCGTAACGGCCGGGCCATTATCAATAACTACGTTGGCGCGGTGTACGACACGGTAGAGCCCGTTCCAGACCGAGAAGGCAACGCCATTTCCAGGGTTCTGGGCACCGATCAGAATCTGGTTACGTGGTGCTTCCAACTGGCCACCACCCGAAGCCACATCGTCGGAGCGGAGGTCTTGCAGGAAGAACCACTCGCGGCCGGTCAGGTTGGCACTTTGCCAAACGGCGTAAACGGAATTGACTCCTTTGAGCAACTCGGCGGAGTTTTTATAATAATTTGCTGTAATGACCTGATTGGGGTTCACTTTGTCGAGGCTGCTGGTGCTGCATCCGAAGAGAAGCCCCAATGCCACAATGCCCGTGGTCCAGTATGTAGATTTCATAATGACGTTGTTTATAAATGCTTTTAAAAACCAAGTTGTAACCCGACCATGAGTGTGCGAGCCTGCGGGAACTGACCATAGTCAATTCCGTTCGTCAGCGTTGGGTTGGTGTTACTGGTGCGCGAACCAACTTCGGGGTCATAGCCCGTGTATTTCGTAAACGTCAGCAGGTTGGTTGAGGCTACATAAACCCGCGCCCGGCTCAGTGTACCACGAGAGAACGACTGCAACGCACCGGCGGGTACAGAATAGCCAATGCTCAGGTTTTTCAGCCGCAGATAAGACCCGTCTTCAATAAACCGATCTGAAGTGCGCGAATTGCCGTTGGGGTCTCCATCAACCGCACGTGGTACGTCGGTATTGGTGTTGGTCGGTGTCCAGGCGCGTAGTACATCCGTTCCGGCGTTAAACAGACGAAGCATGCCCTGTTCAATGACTTTCACGCCGTTATAGATTTTGTTGCCCTGTACGCCCTGAAAGAACAGGGACATATCGAAGCCCCGGTAATTGGCCGACAGGTTCAGGCCATAGGTGAACTTCGGCAGGAAACTGCCCAGGTTGACCCGGTCACTGGCGTCAATCTTGCCGTCGCCATTGGCGTCCACAAAGCGAAGGTCGCCGGGTTTGGCATTGTCCTGCGTTGGGGCGGCTTTGATCTCATCCGAATTCTGGAAAATACCGGCCACACGCCAGCCATAGAAGTACTGAATTGGCTGACCCGCTTCGGTACGGGTAATGTCGAAGCCGCCGTAATCGGCATTGGCTCCGTTAAGAAGGGGCGAAACCGTTGGTCCAAGACTCAGCACCTTGTTGCTAATGAAACTAATGTTGCCTGACGCGTTGAAGCGAAAAGCGCCTTTCGTTTTGTTGTAGCCCAATTGCATTTCCACACCGTTGTTGCGCATGCTGCCCACGTTTACGATGGGCGATTGTGAGTAGCCAATGGAAGGCGCAATGGGTTGATTCAGAATGAGTCCGTCCGTATTGCGCTGATACACTTCAGCCGATAGAGTAATGCTGTTGTTGAACAGGCCCAGATCCAGACCAACATTGCTCATCTTCGTGACTTCCCAGCGCAGGTCGGTATTGCCCAGCCGGTCGAAGTACGTTCCCTGCGAGCGGTCGCCACCCAGAATGGCGTTGGTGTTCTGCGAAACTGCTACCTGCCACGAATAATCGCCAATGCCGTTGAAGCCCATGGTGCCGTAGCTGGCCCGAAGTTTCAATTCCGAAATGGCGGGTACGTTCTTCAGGAAAGCCTCCTCACTAATTCGCCAGCCTGCCGATACCGATGGGAAGTTACCCCATTTGTTGCCCGGTGCAAAGCGCGACGAACCATCCCGCCGGAACGATGCGCCCAACAGATATTTGCCTGCGTATTCGTAGTTCAGCCTGCCCAGGTAGGAGAGCAGCACGTTTTGTGAGCGTGTGCCCGTTAAGCCCGCACTGGTGCTAATGACAGCACTCAATTCGCGGATGGTGTTTGATGCCGCCTGTCCCGTACCGATAATTTCAAGCGTGTTGCCCGCCTGCCGTTCGGCTACTGCTACTACATTGAGACTATGTTTGCCAAACGTCTTCTCATAAGTCAACTGATTCGAAATCAGGGGTGATGCATACGAGTAACGGTCTTCAGAAAGACTAGCCAGCGCACGGGCGTTGAAACTTTCATTATAGATCGGCAGAAACGAAAACGTGCGAGCAGTTACATAATCAATGCCGCCCCGCAGCCGGTACGTTAGTCCGTCAATAATCTTTACATCGACATAGGCACTACCCAGAATTTTCATACGTTGCGTGTTGCTCTGGTCCTGTAAAGCGGCACGCACCGGGTTCTGCGGATCGGAAGCATCGGAGCCGTCAGGACCACGATAGCCACCCACCAGCGTCGGGTCTTCAATGGGCATGTACGGCGTCATACGAATCATGTTCTGAACCTGGGTCCGGCCACCGGCGCTCACTTCGTTGAGTTTATCGTCGTACGAAATGGTGAGCGTCTGCCCAAACGAGAAGCGCTTGCTGATGGTGTGGTCGGAGTTAATCCTGAAATTTCCCCGTTTGTAACCCGTACCGATCATGATGCCTTGCTGGTTGAAATACCCGACTGAGGAATAAAAACGCGACCGCTCGTTGCCGCCCGATAACTGCACGCTGTGCTGGGTAATGGGCGCGGCCCGAAACATCGCCTTTTGCCAATCCGTATCCGTTTGCGCATAGGTTTGCGTCGAACCAGTGTAAATGGGTTGATTCAAATTGCCGAAGCGTGTTGGAATCGGCTGGCCAGCGTTGGTACGCAGGGCGGTTCCATATTGAATATATTCATCCCGGTTAAGCAGGTCAAGTTGCCGCCAGGCACTTTGCGTACCGACGTAGCCATCGTAGCTGACATGCAGTTTTCCGTCGCCGGTTCCTTTTTTTGTCGTCACGATGATAACGCCATTGGCCGCCCGCGAACCGTAAATAGCCGCCGAGGAGGCATCTTTCAGGACATCGACCGACTCAATATCACGGGTGTCGAAGTTGTTCAGATCACTCGTAGGAAAGCCGTCGATTACGTAGAGTGGATTAGCGGCATAGTTGATCGAACCTATCCCCCGGATACGAACGATTGGGGTTTCGCCGGGCGAGCCGTTCCCAACCACCGTTACGCCGGGCACGCGACCCTGAATGGCCTGTTCGACGCTCGGTACCGGTAATTGCGTTACTTCCTGAGCCGAAACCGACGAAATGGCACCCGTCACAGACGCTCGTTTTTGCGTACCGTAACCCACCACAACGACTTCGCTGATGGACTTGACATCGTCGAGGAGGGTGACATTGATTCGGCTGCGGTTAGCTACGGCTACCTCCTGCGATGCATAGCCCACAAAACTGAAGACCAGCACGGCATTGTCGGGTGCGTTCAGGCTATACTCGCCCGCTCCATTGGTGGTTGTTCCGCGCGTTGTACCTTTTACGACAACACTAACCCCCGGAATACCCTGACCAGCTTTATCCAACACTTTACCGCTAATATCGGCCAGTGGCTGGGCTGATGTCATTGACCAGCCAATTCGTTCCAGCTTGTCAATGGTTCGATTGGGTAAACTTACGGATTCGGCCGACTGATCGGTGGTAGACTGTGCTTCGATCTTTTCGATTTTACGAAAAAGCCGGGGGTTCTTTTCCTTCGTCGACACGATGGCGTAGAATTTCGGCTGTACTTTCCGGTACGTTAAGCTTGATCCGCTCAGCAGGGTGGTTAACTCCGTCTCCAGATTTCGATTGTGCTGGTTGACCATCAGTACCTTTGTGTTGACCAGGTTGGTTGGGTAGATGAACGAAACGCTGTAATATTGTTCAAGCTCGCCCAACGCACTTTTCAGCGTAATTAATCGGGTATCAGCTGGTTGATTCTGATGGGTAAAATGCCTGTTACTGGAGGCTATAAGCTGCCCCCGAACGGGTAAGACACCCGCCAGTAGCAACGTTCCAAGCGCAATTAGTTGTTTCGTCATGTTAACAAGGGGTTGAGTTATTGAATGATGATTCGATTTGATTGTTGCGTAATGTGCAGGTCAAACAGCGTAGTCAGCCCGTTTAAGATGGTTTGCATCGACTGATTAGGGATCGTTCCGGATAGCGTTTGGCGTTGTAGGTCAGGATCAGCGATGATCACGTTTACCCCGTAGGTATCTTCCAGCATTTGCGCGACTTCCTGCAACGTAGTGCCATCGAACGTTAGCTTGCCGGTTTGCCAGGCCGATTGTGCTGCTGCGTCAACGTGTTTGCGGTAATACACTTTCGCTTTCACGTCGGCATAAAACAGATCGCCGGGTTGCATTACCAGTTTTTGTTTTGCCTGGTCACCCACATCAAGCCGGATTTTGCCGTTGTTCAGCACCACTTTAGCCCGGTTCGCTCGTGCCATTACATTAAATTGAGTACCTAGTACTTCGATATTCAGCTTATTGGGTAAGTGAACGACAAAGCGCTCGTGATTTCGCTGGTGCGTTATCCTGAAGAATCCTTCGCCATCCAGCCAGACTTCGCGGGTTTGATGGGTAGCCCAGCGAGGAGCATAGCGAAGGTGGCTATTGCCGTTAAGCGTAACCGTTGAGCCATCGGGTAAGGTTAGTGAAGCCATTTTGCCGAAAGCGGTCTGGTACATCAGGTCTTTGGGATACACTTGTTGATACCCCCAAAAAGCACTCATGGCCAACAGCACAAAGCCAATCAGGACGGCGGCCCAGCGCCTTGGCTGGCCCCACCAGTCTACGCGTCGAACCGGAACTTCAATAACGGGTAGGGAAGGGTCCAATCGCTCACGAATAGCTGCAAGCAGTTGCTGAGGGTCTGGAGCCGGAACGCTGGGAGGAGCGTGCCAATCGGCTTTATTAAGCTGATTATCAAGCCGATTCGTCAGATAGGTTAGTCCTTCTTCGGTAACAAACCAGTCCAATACCTGCCGGGCTTCGGCGGGCGTAACCTGGTTATCGAAATAGCGTTTGAGTAACTGTTCCGTGACGGGCATAGAAGAGCATTTTGCTTACTATACACCACTCGCAGACGAAAGTATTATTGGAAATAGGAAAATAATTCAGGCTTAATTACAAAAAGTAGCTATTATAAAAATCATTGCTTCTATACCCGCATGCTGGCGCAGGTAATCGCGAAGAAACCGGCAGGCATGATAATACTGCACCTTCACCGTATTGATGGAAATCTGAAGCTTTGAGGCCACTTCTTCATTTGATAGACCCTGTTCAGAGCGGAGTGTGAACACCAGGCGCCGTTGGGCCGAAAGCTTACGAAGGCCATCCCGAAAAACGGAGCCATACTCGTTCAATAGCAGCGTTTCTTCCGTTGTTGTATCGGTATCGGTTTGTGTAACCTGATGGCTTATGTGCCGCAGAATAGCCCGTTTATCCGCACGAATGCTATTTAATACCTGATGCCGCATGGCGGTTGCCAGATAGTTTCTGACCGACTGTAGTTCGTCTAACTGGGCCCGATGAGTCCACAACTTCAAGTATACTTCCTGAATGGCATCTTCAGCCAGTGCCGGGTCTTTTACGTACTGAATGGCAATGCAGTAGAGGTAATGGTAATACCGTCGAAACAAGGTTTCGAACGCTACTTCGTCATTTTGTTTTAATCGAAGTGTTAATTCCCTATCCGTCAGTTCCATGGTGTTCTTTGCGCGAAAACCAGCCAACAATTGGAATCGAACTGAAATTCGATTCGTCGTTATTGACAAATTTAAAAAAGAATTGTCCTAAACAGGGAAATAATACTTTTTATTTGCTGTGCGCCTTGGTAAACTTGCGTTACTTGCATTTTCTAAACGTCTCCGTTGCTTGTTTT
>CAXTJJ010000179.1:0-10534 GCA_964244155.1 uncultured Spirosoma sp. | reverse complement strand
GAAGTAATTATCTTCGGCCCGGAGCTTCCCATTACGGAATTGGCCCAGCGAATCGGCACTATCCCTTACGAGATTCTGACCGGCGTTAGTGAGCGCGTAAAGCGGGTGTTTTTCAAAGAGGGGAACTAGCTTAAGCTTTGCACCTTGCTAAGCCTGCTCGCAGAGCGATGGTTTAATAAAATCCTGACCGGTTGCCCGTTGTCAAAATGTGTCCATCCTGAATAAGACCTTTGTAAGTCTGGCCAGGTATACTGTAATAGAGTCGTCCAATTGGGCTTTGTGAACGTCCGGCTGATTCCTCATTGGTGGCTTTGGTAAGGACTGATTTGTTGCTTTTTGCCTTGATAATATAGCCGATGTAGTTGTAGCCTTTAACAGGAAGGCCAGGCGATTTGTTTTTCCTTTTGCGGTTATCAATGAGATACCAGCCGAGTGTCATTAAAGACGCAATGATCAGTGCTAAACTATTCATATCGAGTGAAATAGGTTTGGCGGCTACCTGGAATTATACCTTACTTTCGGGGAATGTTTTCTTATGATTAGCTACCAGAACCGCGTACTGCTCCGGGGTTAATATAGCCTTGTAGGCGAGTACTTTATCCGTTTCGACAACAACGGCCAGTGCTCTTAATTTTTTACTGGTCATTCCCGACTTCTTTAACTTTTTGACTCCTTCATTGAAGTTAACCGTGGCATTGGTGATAATTTCCTTTGCTTTCGGGAGTTGCTGATCGGTTAGCTTGAGTCGTTGTTTGTCGGCTTTTATGACCGATTTAACGATCATGCCTATGGTCGCACCGTTGTTCAGGAAAACAAACTTTTCATTTTCCACCGGTTTGGTTTGCGAAAAAACCAGGGTTGATAAGCCAACCAAAAGAGATAGAGTAAGGCTGATTAGTTTCATTGGTGATAACAGACAGCCGGAACTGGCCATTGATGTTGCTGATAAACGAATATACATAGATTTTCGTAGCTGAGAGACCGAACCCACAAAAAAGCCCGGCCACAATGTAGCCAGGCTTTCCGCTTTCTATCCACACCTAGGAGCTACTCAAATTCACCCTGAGCAACCCCTACGAAAGCAGTAAACTGCCCTCTAAAGTAGCCAAACGAGCTGTTCGGACATATTGTTATGTAGTCGGCCAAAAAGAAAGACATCGGTTCCAGGTTGATAAAGCCCTTTCTTATTGATTAATAGGGGCTAAGCTTCGTTTTAAAATAACATTAAAATTTGGTTATTTTTTTAATTAGATGTTTCCTCGTTATACTAAGATTGGATATTTTATAATCCGAAAGCTTCATATGTATATTATCGGTTACTTTTTTTAAGTTTTACTGCCTCTACATTACTTTTTCGGCTGTCCAGATCAATCAAAGCTTTTTCCTGATCGGTTTTGTTTGTGGCAATATCCTTGTTGAGTTGCTCCAGTTCTTTCGCGTTTTCGTCCAGCCGTTTCAGTAACCGTTCCTTTTCCTTGGCGTTTTGCTCTATCTCACGCTGTAATCGTTCGCCATTTTTAACCATTTTCTGGTGGTTCTTCTGGGCATCATCGAAACTACTTTCCGCCGTTCGTACTTCCTGGTCATACAGCGTTTTACTGGCAAAATTTTTAAACAGATCTTCGGCGGCTGAGTAGCCTGTGCCACCGGGTGTAACAAAGGTGCCATTGCCCAGATCGAAGGAAGCGAAAATAGTGGCCGACGTACGGGAGGATTTTACAGTACTGACCAAATTGATTGGCTCCGACGAAATAGCCGGAATGTTTGCATTCGTAACACGGTAAGTGCCCCGGGAGGAGTTTAATCGGCCAAACGTTTGAAGCTGACTTTCCCAGTCTTTTTCAATCTGTTTTCCATCTCCCTGAAGCGTTAAATAAAGGCCAGCCAACTTCGCCTTATCGACCGTGCTCTCACCTGCGTAAACAGTTTGGGCAAACGTTGATGCTGTGAACGATAAAAAGCAGCAGATCAGGCAAATGCGTAAAATAGTTCTCATGATTGTGTACAGTTTGTTTAATCACCCGGTCAGGGCGACAGTGTTACGAATGGATTGGGTTTACTTTTTTGGTGATCAACAGGCGTTTGTCGCCATTCAGCAAGGTAGTGGCCAGGATGTAAATGTCTCCACCGTCGCGTAAAGATAATTTTTTCCGCAACTCCGCTACAGTCTGGGGAAAGTTACGAACGGTAAGATTGGCTTTTAAGTCCGGAATCAACGACCTGAGTGTTTTCGCATCAGGTTTTATTACCTGCAAAACCGAAAAGATACGGCCCGGAAAATCCCGTTGTAGGTCGTCACTGGTGTAGAGATGGCTGTGAGGAGCCAGCTTTTTCAGGCCAAACCGAGCACCTGCCAACCGAAAGGCGCCTGCTTTCAGAACGGCTGCGTTGGGCTCGTAAATGTAGGTCTGTGGATCGCCCAGACGAACAGTTGCCGCCGGTTCTTCATGCCAGTAAAAATTCAGGCTAACGGTTGTATTGCCCGTTAGGTTACTGGTATGAAACGATACCTCCCCAATGTCAATACGTTGATTTTCAAGTATAAACAAAACTTCTTTTACCTCTCCCTGAACCGCGACAACATGCACGGCGGCAACTGTACCCATCAACTGCCGAATCGCCAGATGGATGTCCAGAAGCGGAGATGCTTTCAACAGAATCCGGTTGGTCTTGCCGAACAAAGACGCCAGCGTGCCGGGTTGCGAAACATCGGGTTCACAGTCTTCCAGCCGCACCACTTTCCCGCCTGTAGCATCGCGCCGGTGCGGATCAAGATACACCCAGTCTGCCAACTCAGCCGTTGCTTCCTGTTTATTAAGTATGGCCAGCCCATCGCCGGTTATGACCGATACATTAGTTGCTCCCAGAAGTGGAAGGTTGTGAGCGGCTAGTTGAGCCAGGTCGTCGTTTCGCTCAATGTATGCCACTTGTTCTACCCGCCTGGCAAATGCCCAGGTATCGACACCCATACCGCCCGTCAGATCGAACAGGATTTTACCGCCGACCAGCGATGCTTTGTATTGGGCTGTCTGTTCCGATGATGCCTGCTCTACGGATAGAGCCGGTGGAAAGATAAGTTCGTCATTGGCAAACCAGGTTGGTAGTTTCTCCTGCGCTTTTTGCCGGGCAGCAATCTGTGCGGCCAGTTTCCTTATATCCAGATCAGCTGGCTGAGCACGTAATAACAGAGTTCGGACATCATCGGCAAGATGAGCGCGGATAAAACCCTGTTCAACAGATGAAAGTGTTATCAATGGATAGATATTAATATTATTTTAATCTCTTTTTAATTTTATGCAACGCTAACCTACAAGTTAGCGTTAGGCCAGAACATAGTCGGCCATACCCCCTATTTTATGAAACGAGTTAGTCCACTCCAAACACTTTCACAATACAGATTGAGCTATTTTAAGCAGGATTTTCCGTCTAGCCTGTCTGTCTTTCTGGTAGCCCTGCCACTCTGCCTGGGTATTGCACTGGCTTCCGGTGCCCCGTTGTTTTCGGGACTGGTTGCCGGTATGATCGGAGGTATTGTGGTGGGGCTTTTGTCGGGGTCCGAAATTAGTGTTAGCGGACCGGCCGCCGGACTAGCCGTCATTGTTGCCGACGCAATTGCAAAAATAGGCTCTTATGAGGCATTTCTGGTAGCGGTGGTGCTGGCAGGCTTTATTCAGCTTGTTTTAGGTCTGATCAAAGCGGGGCGTTTCAGCAGTTTCTTTCCCGATAGTGTTATTAAAGGGATGCTCGTTGCCATAGGTATCGTTATCATTCTCAAGCAGATTCCGCATGCGCTGGGTCGTGATAATGATTATGAGGGAGAATTTGAATTTCAGCAACTGGCCGATGGCGAAAATACGCTTTCGGAGATCTACCGGGCCATTGAAACCGCCAGCACCGGCGCGGTAATCATTAGTCTGGCTTCCATCGTCTTTTTGATTGCCTGGGAGCGCACGGCCGGCCGTAGCACACGGGCTTTCTACAAGAATTTTCCGGCCGCACTGGTAGTCGTAATCCTGGGTGTAGGATTGAATGAATTCTTTCGGGTAGCAGTGCCCGCCTGGTATCTGGGCGATACGGCTCATCAGCATATGGTTCAGATTCCGACTATAGCCGTGGGGAAGAGTTTATTTTCCATCTTCGATTTCCCTGATTTCAGCGTGCTGAACGACTATAAAGTATATGGGATAGCCGCTACAATCGCTGTTGTGGCCAGTCTCGAAACCCTGTTGAATCTGGAAGCGTCAGACCGGCTCGATTCGGCCAAACGAATATCATCTACAAATCAGGAACTGGTGGCGCAGGGGGTTGGAAACATGCTTTCGGGCCTGATTGGTGGGCTACCGGTCACGTCGGTCGTGGTGCGCACATCGGCTAACGTTTACAGTGGCGGGCGTACCCGAATGTCGGCCGTATTGCATGGCGTTTTCCTGATGGTCGCGGTATTTCTGGGCGGGCCGCTGTTAAACTACATTCCGCTGTCGTGTCTGGCGGCTGTGTTGATTATGGTTGGGTATAAGTTATCGAAACCCGGCATATTTAAAAAGACCTATCGCGATGGCTGGAGTCAGTTTGTGCCCTTCATCGTGACCGTAATCGGTATTGTCTTTACCGACTTGCTGATTGGGATTGCCCTGGGGTCAATGGTTGGTATCGTATATGTGCTGTACACCAATTTTCAATCGACGTTTAAACTCACCCGTGAGGGGCGTAATGTGACCATTGAATTTGAGAAAGATCTGTACTTCTTAAGTAAACCCCAGTTGAAAGAGGCCCTTGGCACATTGCAGCCGGGCGATGCGGTTGTGATCGACGGAACAAAGGCTCCTTTTATCGACCACGATATTTTCAATATGCTGCATGATTACCGCGAAATAGCGAAAGTACAGGCGATTGACTACGAGCTGAAAAACGTGATATTGAATCGTCGAAAAGCGAAAGAAAAGCTGGCGAAAGGGTAAGAACGCGTTAACGCTGTCTTGTAGCTTACTAGGCAAATTTCCTTATGAGACGAATCTGGCAGACGAGTTTTTGGATAAGTATAGTAGTCATTTCTTTTTCGCTGGACAGCTATGGCCAGCGGATTCCCAAAAAAGAACCGACCCGCACTGATGAGGTCGCTTTCTGGCTAACCGACCCAGGTGCGTCCATTTTATTCGCTAAACAGGCTCCGCTGCGGTTTACCGATGCCCCCGCTACAGGCACGTCCCAGACCATTCATGTCGATCCGGCGCAAACGTACCAGACGATTGATGGCTTTGGCTATACGCTGACGGGTGGCAGTGCCATGCTCATCAATAAAATGGATGCCCCGGCCCGGACGGCACTGCTCCACGAGCTGTTTTCGACCGAAGGTAATGGTATAGGCGTCAGCTATTTGCGCCTGAGCATCGGGGCATCGGATCTCGACGAACGGGTGTTCTCGTACGACGATCTGCCGGCGGGTGAAACAGACCCGAAGCTCACCAAATTCAGCCTGGCACCCGATCAGGAACACTTGATTCCACTGCTTAAACAGATTCTGGCTATCAATCCAGCCATCAAACTTTTGGGTTCGCCCTGGTCGCCCCCGGTTTGGATGAAGTCGAACGGGAACTCGAAAGGCGGGAGTCTGAAACTCGAATTTTATGATGCTTATGCCCGCTATTTTGTCAAATACATTCAGGCTATGCAAAAAGCGGGTATTCGAATCGATGCGGTTACCATTCAGAACGAGCCGCTACATCCGGGCAACAACCCCAGTTTGTTGATGTTACCCGCCGAACAGGCACTTTTTATTAAACAGAATCTGGGTCCAGCTTTTAAATCAGCCGGAATCAAAACGAAGATTATTCTCTACGACCACAACGCTGACCGACCCGATTATCCAATTTCGGTTCTCAACGACCCCGAAGCGCGAGCGTATGTTGATGGGTCGGCTTTTCATTTATACGGTGGCTCAATCAGTGCGCTCTCGAACGTACACGCGGCCTATCCCGATAAGAATCTGTATTTTACCGAGCAATGGATTGGGGCTCCCGGCAATCTGAAAGGTGATTTGCCCTGGCACGTTCGGGAGCTTATTATTGGGGCTACCCGAAACTGGAGCCGCACCGTCCTTCAATGGAACCTGGCTGCCGATCCGCAACAGAATCCCCACACGCCCGGCGGCTGCGATCAGTGTCTGGGTGCCCTGACCATCAACGGCAATACCGTGAAGCGTAATCCGGGTTACTATAATGTGGCAGTGGCCTCGAAATTTGTACGGCCGGGTTCTGTTCGCATTGAATCCGACCTGCCGAAGGCGCTGCCGAATGTTGCGTTTAAAACGCCTGAGGGTCGTATGGTATTGATTGTCCTGAACGACAGCCCAGCCCGGCTGCAATTCACGATTGAAAGCCAGGGCAAACGGGCCAATGCCGTTTTATCGGGCGGTGCCGTGGGAACGTATGTGTATTGATAGATGTAGGTTGTAGGTTGCAGGTTGTAGGATGCATAACGCATAACGCAGAACGAATAATTATCAATTACTGCTAATCAACGATTTATGTATGACACATCCTACATCATTCACTGAACTTTGCTGGTCCAACGGCTTCTATGTCGGGTGGGCCATCGGGATAATATCGGAATTTGGTGTTGGCGATCAAGGCAGGGTAGGGCTTGAAGGTAATCCAGCGGAGGGGCCACTTTCGGAGCCATAACGCACTCGTCGTTAAAGCGGTGAACCAGCCCGGCGGCCGTTCATAGCCAAACGCCATCCGTAGTTTATCGTTGATGAGGGCCGCAAAGGTCGGCTGCACAAGCGGATGTAAAAAACGGGGAAACCAGCCCTGCACAATCTTCACCGTAGCGTTGGCAATGCTGCGATTGCTGTCCGTATACCGAAAATACCGCGCTTCGTAGGCATCCGTCAAGGTGCGTAAGTCGGTCATTGTATCGGGCAATTCCTGCAAGTGCATACGCCGACCTACTTCTCGAAAAAAATAAAACAGAGCCATTTCTTCGGATGCCGTTAGTTGCCGCCAACCGTATCGGCGTATCCAGTCGATGGGGTAAAAGACAAACGTGGCCAGCACAAACAGGTAATCGATGTTGTCGATTTTATAGTGGCTATGAATGTGGTTCATGTGGCTGATCGCCCGCTGGCCTTTCTCACTGTCGTAACCCGATTCCATAAATTCTGAAATCAGGCGGCTCGTATCATCGTAGCGTTTCTGGCCATGCCGTTCAAACTCGCCGGTGCGGGCCAGCAAGCCCGACACCCTCGGACTGGCGTAGGTGTGAAACAACGCCAGTTCCAGCGCACGGGTAATGTCGAACGGAAATTCATAGGCCGTGAGCAGATGCACCATCCGCTGGTGATCGCGGGCGGGATCAAGGGTCAGCAGTTCCTGCCGGACAGCCGAATTACGAAAGAGACCAAAGTGCTTGGAGTAGGTAGCGGGCATTGAGATTGCAAGTTGATTTGGTCGATATACGATGGCTAGACGTAAAGTTACGGTGGATAATTAAATGTTTCCCGCAAAGCTTTCGCCTTCGGTAAGACTGCGGGCATTTAATCGCTTCCCATCAATATCTATGCTCTTCAGGAGTAGCTGCCCATGCAATACAGTCAGGTCAATCTGGAGCTTGTTTCCTCGTTGTTTCTTGGTACACGTTCCCCAGGCATAGCCGTTCGACCAGAAGAACGTACCTTCCTGCTTGTTGAATTGCATTATCTGGGTCACGCCCGAATAATGAAACCCGCTCAGGGCGAGCGTTGTCGCCCAGCTAACCATCGCGCGGGCGTAGTGATGGCCGCATTCGGCTTCATCGAAAGGGTTTCGCTTACTCCCGTCGAAACGGTTGCGGATGTTCCGGATGCATCGTAGCCCCGGTTCGGTCTGGTTCTCATACAACATGCCAATAGCTGCCGTGTATTCGAAGCCGGTCATCACTTCCGAAAAGTAGGGGAAGGGCACTTTAGGACGTCCTTTGGGCCAGCTCGCCATCAGGAGAGAGGCTTCATCGCCCAGGGCATACGACCGCATGTTGTTGAAGTGGTCGGCCATTGACGCCCGGTAATTGTATTTCAAAATGGATTGCAGGGTCGTTTTTACGTGCTGAGGATCGACCAGGTAACCCAGACCACAAACGTGCGCCATAAACTGACCCACCAACTGATCGACCAGGCAACCTTTGGCTAACTGGTAGGCTGGATCGTTCTGCTCCACCTTGTTGAAGCCCGAAAATGTGCCTTTCGCAATCAGGTGGCCTGCCGGAGAGATGACCTGCTGTTCGTAATACGCTCCGTTGAACAGGTTGGCATCCGTCCAGGTGCTGCCCGTTTGAAAAATCTGGTCGCAGGTTTGGGCAAATGATTGGTCATTCATCGCTGTCGCCATCGCCGAAGCCGCCTTCAACGCACCCAGATACCAGAGCTGCATTTGTGGATTGGGTCCGAAATATTCCACATCCATCGTGTTATGCTGAGCACCTTCCATTACCCCATCGCGGTCGGCATCCCAGCCACCCGGTACCCAGGCAAAAGCCAGGGCCTGTTTTACGTGCAGCCAGTTGTTGCGCAAAAAATCGGTATCGCCGGATAGTTGCCAGTCGCGATAGAACTTCATGATCGTACCCATCTGCCCATCGGCTGCTGCTACACCCCCACCGAATCCTTTTTTCAGCGGAAGCCCCACGCGAAAGCTCATCAGCCCCGTTGTATCCAGGGCATAGTTGAACTCAACATCCCGCATGGTTTTCGCCAGTTTGCCAAACAGAAATGGAGTGGCCTGCTCATAATTCCACACATGGGTACATGACCCCTGGCAGGAGCCTACATCGTCCATAACGCCTTCCCAGCCAAACATCCGGCCATCCTCGGTGCGGAAGACGGTTTGCGAGCGCAGCGTGCTCGTGTTGAACAAAGCCGCTTCTTTCACTTCGGCAGGGTAGTTGCTTTGCATAAGGGCATTGACGAATTGCAGGGTTTTCCGCTCCAGTGCCGGTAAGAGCGGAACGGTTTTGGCCGCAACGGTCCAGGCATCCGGATACTGCATCGTATAATAATTTCCCACCCGCTCCTTCGACCAGCCAAAGCGGTTCGGGAAGTGCCAGGTCAGGAAAAAAGTGAAGGCCTGCGTCTGGTTCGGCCCGATTGTCTTCTGCACCGACAAGGAAGCCATCGGGTCATCATCGGCCGGTTGGGTCTTCTCGGTCAGTTTGCCATCGTCGCTGAAGTCATCCCAGAAATCGAGCAGTGCATTTTCCCAGGCATTCGTAACGGATGAGGTGCGGTAACTAACGCCCTGTGGCTCAGCGGTGGTCAGAGCAACCGTACCCCAGGCCGGATCGGCTTTATCGACCCCATCAGAATACATATAAATGCCACGTAAACCCTTTTCCTGCCGAAACTGATTGCGATTCCGGTTGGCCCCCTGTGGTTCGAGTTCGCCTTTCCAGGATTTATTGTTCCGGCTGCCATCCCGACCGATGAAGTTGTGCATCGACCCGCATACAGAAATTGTCAGGGGCTGTCTGCTGGTGTTGGTCACTTCGTAGGTCAGCACGGCAATGGGCAGGCCGCTGGCGTCGGCATTGGCCGGTATGAGGGGGTTGAATCCTTTTATCTTCACCGATACAGGCATTGCCGCATCACTCAGGCTGACTTGCCCAAAGGGATAGGCCGTCTCGAAACTCGCCTTGGCAAAACGGGGCAAGCCATGATGATCAACGGGGCGGCCTTCCATATGCTGGTACTCGTGCGCTTCGAGCGGCCCCAACAGGGCTTTTGTCTTTTTGGCTTCCAACACATGAATCGCGAAGAATGGAGCCGTGTTGCCCGTCAGTACCGTGCTGTAGCCTTTAGCCGGTCGATTCATGATTTCCCAGTCCTGCAACTGCCCGCGACCACCCAGCGAGACAGTCCCGGTGCCAATGCCTCCGAGCGGCAGGGCTATGCGCGTAAGGTGTTGCTGGTCGTAGCGTTTCAGCACAGGCCAGCTTTGAGGACGCCATACCGGTTGTTGTGCCTGAGCCGTAAACGCCGTTAGCAGAAAGAGCAGAATTGAGCGATTTTTCATTTTTGTGTAATTGATTGGGAACTGATGGTGCGAACGTCAACGTTCGTGCCATCTGCAATGGGCCATTGATGCAGACGTTCGCGCCATCACTCAATCCTAAAAGCGTAGTTGTGTCAATTTTTTACCATCTGTTTTTAGCCAGAAGGCAGGCTTTTCCTATAGGCATCAATAGGCCTGATTGCCAGTTTAGGGCGCGTTCGCTCATATTTTCCAGTTAACCTATATACGTTATCTAACAATATGATTACCCAGTAGATTATAACATTTAACAGGTAGTCGAACGAGTCGAGTTTAACAGATTACCTGTTTGACCTATGGCAAAAACAGGAGGAGATCTTTTAATTGAACGGTTAATAGAGTGGGGGGTAGATACCATCTTTGGTCTGCCCGGCGATGGAATCAATGGTCTTTTTGAATCCCTGCGTACCCATCAGGATCAGATTCGCTTTATTCAGGTGCGGCAGCAGGAAGCGGCCGCGTTTATGCCGCCC
>CAXTJJ010000178.1:0-10535 GCA_964244155.1 uncultured Spirosoma sp. | reverse complement strand
AGGTCATTCTAGTCGATGATGACCCAGACTATGTGTATTTAGTTGAACGCTCATTATCAACTTGCCAGCCCAATTGTGTGCTAATAGCCCTATCCAGCGGAGCGGAGTTGTTAGACTGGCTGGAGACCAACAGACGCCCAAACGTGATATTTATGGACCTCAATATGCCCGGCAGTAATGGTTTAGATATTCTCAAACTATTGAGAGCAACTGACCGCTACAAAGCAATTCCGGTAGTTGTATTGAGCGTATCGGACCTGCGAGCGGATATTGATAAATCGTATCAGGTTGGCGCAAATGCCTATATTGTGAAGCCCAGCACACTCGACCAGTTAAAAAAGCACATGGATTTATTTAGCCAGTACTGGTTCGACATAGCCCTGACGCCTGGCTCTTTCTGGCCCAGGCCGGATAGCTTCAGCACGAATAATTGACAAGCCTGTTAAAGGGGGATGTTCAGTAAACCAGCCAGCCCATCAGTGCTGGCATAAAAAAAGCCCTAAATTCATTGAATTTGGGGCTTTTAGACTACGTGTCCTGGTAGGAAGTAGCGGAGTCATTATATAAAAAATAAGATTCTGAAGGCCAATTGGTTATGATTTTGGCGTATATCGATTAGTATTGATTTAAAACTCGCATAATAAGTCTTGGTTTGCTAGACCATATTTACTTCGGTGTGTCCATTAATCATATCAATGCTAATAAGCCCCCAATCAATAGCACTTTTAATAACTGGGTAATCAGATAAGATTTGGTTACGAAGTTGATGGCTTTGATCATTTGTCAGTTTACTGAAATCCAAGGAACTCACCTTTGTGTCTTGGTTTATGATCTTTAATTTTATAGCTGTATAAAACTCAATTTGCGTAATTAGTTGATTTATAACAGACTTAAGGGTCTGTATTCTGTCTTCGTGGTAATTCATCAATTTATCTGCTAGATCAAGGTGATCACGTAAATCTTTTACAGTTTTTTCTAAATCTTTAATTTGGGTTCTGTGAAATAAAATTATTTGGGTATCCTCTAATTCCTCATTTTTATCCGCTTGATCGTTCTCATCCACCAGATCATAGACTACATTGACAGGTTTATAGGTCAATATGTCGTTTAAATCTATATCCAAAGCATCTGCAATTTTTTGTAACTGCATAATAGATAGCTTATTACCTCTATTTTCAAGACGATGATAAGCAGGTGGCTCCATCTCCAGCCTACGGGACATCTCTGCTTGAGATATTCTTTTCTCCTCTCTTATAGCCTTTATATTATCTGATATGTCCATTGGATTAGTCAATAATGCAATACTATTAAGGAAATAGTTAGACTTTATTAGTCATTTTAATAATGTTTATTGTCAATATTGTTTATAGTATATTGTTAAATAGGCTAATGTTGTATCGAATTAAGTTAATAAAGATTAATGAGGACAACAATCTCTCCTTTGGTAGTGGCCTTTGAGGCCTATAGGGCCTCAATTCCGGGTTATTTTAAACCCAACCAGCAATTTTACGATAGGGTAGGGATGAACTGGGTACCCCAGATGGAATAGGCCGCTTCAATCACTTTGAAGGAGGCTCAACCTATTAGACTCCCGACACAGATGCTCATTCTATACAAGGTGCTATTCGTGACGCTTGGGCTTTACAAGGGTGGGAAGTAAGCCGCTTACAATATCCTGTAACGGACGAACCAGTAACCAATGAAACTAATGGTCTAGGACGGCATAGTAACTTTGAAGGAGGTGAAATATACTGGACTCCTACGGGGGGGACGAAGATCACCCTTTACCCTGTCAGATCCAGTTTAATCAATGCTAAGACAGATTTGCATTGGGGAAAAGTAACCGCGTCTGAAATCCGAGTTGAACTGTTCAATGATGGTCAATGGAAGTTTCATGCTCACCTACATGATAGTTCAACTTATTATGGTGATAGCTTTGGCATTGGATTTGTTTTTAACGGCGATGGACATGGAGCTGCTTTTAGTGGAGAATTAGGGACGGAGTTTACGGGACCAGCTCGAAATTATGATGGTAACATTGGAGGTATCGATCCTTGGATTGAAAAGTTCTGGCATAAGGCCAGTCGCACTGGCCTTAATTTTAAGCTCACTGTAAAAGAGAATCCTCTTTCGGCATTAGGTTCCATCAAGAATGCATTGACTGAATATGGACCAACTTTAGTTATGCTTGCAGGTTCGCTGTAATCCGACCAAGCTGGTAAAATATATAGTATAGAGTTCAAAGTCAACCCATAATTTTATGGGTTGACTTTGAACTCTATGAAGATGTGTTATTTAAGAAATGTGGCTGTCCCAAAAGTCAGGATCAACTCACATCTAGCGGCTAAATTTCTATTTTCGAAGCAAATTATATTAGGGTGATATTCGTATGTTACTAATAGAGTAGTCTAAATATAAGAGCTACTGTCTCACATAAGGCTCGTTCACTAGACACTTTGCTGGTTGGGTTAGAGTATATAACACTGTATTATGGCCTATGGCTTTTTCTTGTTGACGGCAATAAAGCAACGGACGCCCCAGTAGCTTTTAGCCAATCCATTTGGTCAACGCGATACCGGTAAAGGTTCAAGTACTTTGCCTATATTGGGGTGTAAAAATAGATGTTGAGGAGATGCTAAAGATTGACAATAGGAGGATCATCAGCCAAATCTGGCGGCAAAGTTTTCTAATTTGCTTTGGCCTTTTACAGGCTTACCAATCGAAAGGCCAATGCCAACAAAATTATTCATGGGCCTCCTGGCAAGACTTCACGGGCAGGCAGGCGGCTGGTACCATTGTGGTCGGAAAAAAAACTATTCACCTAACCATAACGGCCAACTATGATTTCTCTTCTGAGAGCAGCATCTATCGGGTGGATAGATTTAGTGGGTTTAGTGGCTATAAGGATATTCCCAAAGCCACCGTCCCCGCTACCGAATGGTCTAAACGCGCAGACGCAACAACGACCTTATGTTTTTCTGAACCTGTGACTAATCCAATCTTATTGTACTCTTCGTTGGGCCGGGCCAACACGAATGACTATCAAAAGGTCACATTAACATTTTCTCAACCCTACTCGGTTCTCTACGACGCTGGGGGTACAGCGTTTATTGACTCCTACTCACTAAGTGGGTTAGAAGGGAATGCTGTTATTTTATTTCCAGGCACCTTCAGCTGTATAACGATTTATTCGCAAGGAACGGAAAAGATTACTGATCTGAACTGGGGGTTACAAACTCCCCTAGTGCCGGTCAGTATTGATGAGGCCAAAGAATGTGGCCAAGTTAGCTTAACCGCACAGGGAGGAGCTACTTATCAATGGAGTGGAGGAGATCAACCAAACCAGGCTATCAATACGGTTCGAACAAGCGGTGTATATAGTGTAACGGCCACAGATCAGAACGGCTGCAAATCCGTTGCGCTAAAAAACGTAACGGTAACACCAGGAACAACGCCCACGATCAAATCAGATGAAACGATTTGTTTGGAATCCGCCGTTGTGACGTTGCATGCAGGGGCGAGCGCTCCGAACTTGACCTACCTCTGGACCCCCATCAATTCCACGGACTCTACTTTAGTGGCCACTCAACCCGGGACTTATACGGTTACAATTGCCTCGTCGGCCGGCTGTCAAGCATCGCGCCGTATCGACGTGCGGGCCGCCGGGTTGTGTGCTCCTACCATTTTTGCGCCCGACGTATTCACGCCTAATGGCGATCAGATTAATGATTTATTTAACCTCGTCGTCGTCAACGGTACACCAATCCAACTTACTATTTATGATCACTGGGGTACGGTTATTTATTCAATAGAGAACAGCAATCCTATGTGGGATGGGACCTATAGGGGAAACAAATGTTTAGCGGGGATTTATCCATATGTGCTTACATATAAATCAACTAGCAGCGATGAAATCTTTACGTATAGAGGCCAACTGATGCTGCTGCGGTAATTTCCGTTCGATCGCCTACCGTAGACCCCAAATTCGGGCCATTGCCAGAAGTCGAGATTACCCGCAGTAACTTGGTGCGATTGACTACCATTTAAACCGGCGTCGATAACAGTCAACCGGTGGCGGGCAGGTGGAAGGTTAGCTCCCAAGAATAAACGCATATCAAACCCTACTACCTCATTTTGGGGCGATTGCAACACATGGATGACACCAACGATGCATTTGCGCCATGCTGTTAAGCGGTCTAACCCGCGCATCACTGTGCGTTTTGGCTGTCATAGCAGGTTTGGTAGCTTGCCAGCCCCAAATCTACAGGACAAAGCGATCCTACCAGACATACATGGTTAGACCTCTCGGAGGGCTTGCCGAGGCCGTGTGGTCGCTCAGGCCAGTAAGTTAACTAGGAGCGAAGTTTAACTAACAGTTTCTTAGAATCGTATCCCTGAGTAAATCTAAAGGCATACGAGATGAAGGCGTTTACTGGTATTTTCACGTTTTACTTCAATTGGTTATTCTCCAAAAGATATGATGCGTAAGCGCTGTTCCAAAGTTCAAGAACCTACACCAAATAAATCCGAGCGCCTTCAAGTAGTAGATGCCTTGCGCGGAAGTGCATTGGTAGGTATTTTGATAACCCACTGTAGCCAGTGGTTTTCGCCAGTAAGGCTGCCTAGCGGGTTTTATCAAATCTATGCCGCCGGTTCGGTTAATAGTTTTTTGGTCGATAAGATGGCTCTCCTGTTTGAGAATAAATTCTATACTATATTCTCATTCTTATTTGGCTTAAGTTTCACCCTGATCCTAAGTCGCTCGCTTGAAACACCAACGGCTTTTAAGAAAATTTACGCCCGTAGGTTATTTATTTTAGGTGTCATTGGCTTGCTGCATTATCTGCACTGGCGGGGTGATATTCTGCTAATCTATGCCATACTCGGATGGCCATTACTGCTGTTTAACCAAGCCTCTAATAAAACTATCTTGATACTAGCAATTTTGCTAGTCCTCAATACGCCAACCAGACTGATGGACTTGTTCTTCTATTGGGATGCTCAGCCTAAACTGATCGAACTGGAGCGACAAGCGGGACTAACGTTATCGGCGCAGAAAGAAGTTTCTAATTTTAATATTCTGCTGTATGGGAGTTACCCGGATACGATCTTAGCGAATCTAAAGCATATCAGTGAAGCGATCAGCTTTCAGTTTAGTACGGGTCGGATTTACAAAACCCTGGGATTCTTTTTAGTGGGTTTGTACGCTGGACGGCAACGATTATTTCACCATTTAAAAGACGATCGATTAGCATGGTGGAAATACACAATTTATTGTGTGCTAGCTTTTTTAGGATCTAAAGTTTCGATTATGTTTTTTGACCACCTGTATGGTTCTGAGCAGCAAGCCTCAGTGTTAATTAAATCACTGTATCAACTGGTTTATGACTTGGGTAATACTTCACAAACGCTCTTTTACATCGGAAGCCTGACACTATTTTTCCAATGTCAGCTTGGGCAATGGGCCATACCCGTGTTTGGTCCGGTTGGTACGATGGCTTTGACTAATTATCTGCTCCAAACGCTAGTAGGTTCATTGCTGTTTTTTGGGTACGGCCTGGGTCTCCTGGGAGTAGTTGAATTGTGGGAAGCACTTTTGTTGAGCGTGCCTATTTACCTTTTCGAGTTAGGGTTTAGCAAGTATTGGATGAATCATTTTCGCTATGGGCCTGTCGAATGGATTTGGCGTAGTTTGATCTACGGTAAAGCCCAAGCGATGCGCTTGTAAGCGAGTTGTCTGTAGAAAGGAGTCCCTTTCAGTTAACTGATAGCCCAATCCAGTCTATTAGTTGGGTTCACCTGTCTACATCAGGAGTACCTATTCTGATGGGGCAAACTCTGCCATTTGTAAACCAATAGATGAGTTGATACCCTCTCGTATGCCTTTATCCAGTTGTGGTCTTTTTTATCAACTTACCTTGTCAGTTAACCAAGCCAGGCTATCGCCCATGACCCTCGCTTTGTGGATGTCATTGAGCAAGCCATGGTAATGGCCTTCATAAAACTTGAGTGTTTTGCCGGCCGATTATGCATGATCATAAAAATACTGGCTGCCAGTGGGTTTGGTGGCTTTGTCAGCCGTACCATGAGAGTTAGTAAGGGGAGATGAATAGTAGCCATCTCTGTCTTGAGCCTCTCGTCAGCCAGCGATAACTGCTGCACGGTTTTTTTCGGTTGCACTTCATTGGCAATTAGGAGGTCTGAATTCATGTACGCAACGAGGAAGATTCTCATTGCCCGGTGTCAGTTATTGGCAAGCGCTTCACCCCACCCTCTCTTTCCTCCCGGGCTTTCTCGGCGTCTTTGGTCAGGGATAGACACCGATTGTAGACCTTTCCTACGTAGCGGCTATACAAAGCTTCAAAGCAACCGTTTGGATAGGTGGTGAAATGCTGGCGGATCAGTTCTTCGTCGTTAAGTTTAGTTTTCATCGTATCGGTAGCGAAAAGTTTCTCGTTATTGTTTATTGAGATAAACTTGTTTCAATTGACAGTATTTTTGGAACTGGATACGATGCAATATCCGTTTTGCTCGTTTTTTTGTTGCTGTTTAATTAATACAGTAGTGTTCAACCGGACCAGTCCAAACAAAAAAATGGCCAGGGTCTATTCTTGGCCATCTTCTGGCGTTTGACCTTCTAAACTGATTGTTTAACCTCCTGTTATACCTGTCGAAGTGATCAACCGTTGATGGATTCTATACTGGTGTCTGTGTAATGTCGGCAAGGAAAGAATGCAACTGGAGTTCGAGTTGTTGAAAGGCGCCCGAAAAATCCATTTTATTTTCATTGAAGGCTTCAACTGAAAGTTGAATGTATTGCCTGTTATCAATTAATTGGGCCCGTACAACTTTTCGGCCTTTGGCTGTTAGGAGGCTGAGCATATCTAGTGCCGTTTCCATGGAAGTAAAACACCATAAGTAATTTTTCCTGTGTCCATCTATGCTTATCTCTGTGAATGTTAATAGCATGACTTACTGTTGTATGGGGTAGACACAAAATTAATTTTGGTAAATGGTTAAATAGATTTAGTAATTATAAAATTTTAACTCCTTAACTAAGAATAACTCATTGTAACTCTATATTTGCAGATATGAGTATTTTTTGTCATTTTCTGTAGATAGTGACTCTTGAAAAACAAATAGCCTCTTCTTCGCACGTTAGAGCTGATTCTTCTTATAGCCGGTTATGGGTGGGGATTCTCTGCAATTCACTCAAGTTTCTGACTTAAGCGGAACCAAATTTTTAACCAAAGTATACAACTAGCAGGTGGTTAAAATTCAATTTAGTTGACAACAACAGGCTATAAGTAGATTATAGCAATACCGTCCAGTAGTTTTACTTAAATTTTAATGAGCAGTCTGAAGATTAGCTGATACATTCGCGTGTTGTACTAGTGAGTCATCACCTGGTTAAATGCCAACAGTTTATAGAGTTTTGCGCTCCGTCTATGTGGACGGGTAATAATTAAAATACACATGAAGTCTATTATCTACCAAGTCAAAAGTTTCTGGTTAGCCTTTCAGCATCTTGTAACAGAAAGTATTGACGATTTGGATGAATTATAAAGACCAAGACTGGTTGGGTGGCCGGTTCACGAGCCGCTGAAACCTTACGGGTTATCTTGCCTGAACTTCAGATAGCCAGTGTTCGAGCCCAGGTTTCCATATCCACCCATGCGACCTTTGGCACAGGGGTATTTGTAGCCGGTGAACCCCAAACAGCCTCTGTCGATCTGATGTTTACGCAATTACTGGCCTGGGCGAAAGGCCTGCGTAGTGTACGGGAGGCAAAGGCAAGTTTGGTCAATTGAGTCAACTTGGCTGGTAGCGGCAACACTTCATGGTTAGCTCCTTAACTTTATCTTACAAAAACGCTCTAATTGAGACGCACGGACTTCCATATATCTGCATCCTCAATAGAGCAACTGGGGCAAAGATCGTTAAAGAAAATGTTGCGTTTTTATTCCCATTTGATACCGGTTACCTTACTTGACCGGGAAGGTTAGGCGGTTGACCCATAAGGCTTGATGATCCATTTCCTTCGCGTATTGCGTTAATAAAAACGCTCGATCATACTGAACGGGGCCGTTATACACCTGCTTTCCATTAATGAATACTTTGAGCGGTTGACCGAAATCAACCATCTCTGGCGAAAGATAAACTGTAAGCGATTTGACTTGTGAAGTCGTCAGGTTGAATTGATTTTTCAAGTAACGGCCTTGCACCGCTCCCGATTGGCGAGGGAAGATAAACGCTTGAGAAGTGCTATCCAACAAGACCGATGGATCATCGACACTTCGCCAACCACGAACGGGCATATTCATGGCAACTGGCCCGTTCGCCTTCGCGTGGGTGGTATCTAACGCATTAATTTCAAGCCAGTCACAGCGCCCATTCATCACATCGTCACATTCCCAATACAGCGTATCTTGGAAAGGGTTCCGTTGTTTGGTTAGCATGTGGGCAAAAAGCTGACGGTATACCTCCTTTACAATGCTGTCTTTGGCTGCAATTAAATACCCATGAGTTCGATGGCCTATTATCTCTTGATTTTGCCAATCAATGCCTAACGTTTTGGTCAAGTCAGTTAAAGAACGATGTCCTTCTAAGGGGAAATAATAGTCGTAGTCGGTGGCCACATTATAAAACGAACGATTCTTGGCATTCTTCAGAAAGGTACCACCGGTACGTACTTGGGGCCGGTTGTTTATACCCGAAAAGCCCGCAAACAAACTGGGTTGTTTCATCAGATACGAGAAAGCACCGGTTGCTCCATTGGAGTGCCCGGTTACATAGACTCGACGGTCATCAATCGAATACAAGTGTTTAACTTCCCGTACCAGTTCAGGCACTAACCTAAAGCCGTCATCGGGCATCATCCAGTTATACTGACGGGTGCTGTAGGGAAACACGGCAATTAAGCCCGAACTGGCGGCTTGCTCCATAAACAAGCGGCCAAAGAAAGCTGTCGTGCTATCAGGCACATCTGGAGGAGCCGTTTGGCGGCCAACAGCTCCGTGGAGCACAACGACCAATGGATACGTTTTGGTGGCATCAAAATGCGGGGGTAGTTGAACTAGATAGGGAAACTCGAGTGAATCAGCGAGTCGCAACCAAGCGTATTGATACTGACCGGTTCGCGAATAGGTATGCGTAGGGCGAGCTTTTTGGAGCTGTTGATAGAGATGAAGGGAGGAAGCTGTATTGGCTAAAGAATCCACTTGTTTATTGGTTTGGACTACCAACTCTTTTTGATAGGAACGGAAGGGTAGACTGGCCTGAATACGCTGTTGGCGTTCCCGTTGACGAGCCTGCGCTACTTTATCCATGAGCGCCTTCCAGCGGGGATCATCGCGTAGCCAATCAAAACTTTTACCAAAGTAGGCGTTCGTCCCAATGTCGGAATCTACGACCAAGGAGGCATATTGAATGGCTAACTCGGCGTTCTTATCGCGGCTGGCAAAATCAGCGGCATTTAGGTAGCGCCAATATTTTTCTTTGGGATCGGCTTCAGCCGCTTTCAACGCCCATTGGCTTGCTGCTTTCCAATTTTGCCGGCCCATATTGGCTCCCATACTATCAAGAGCAGGGTTTTTCGACTGGGCTTGAGTAGTGGCTGAAGGAGCAAGAACTAAGCTGATTAGCCACAACAATGAATACGCGGACTGGGTAGTGATTCTCATAGCATTAATCGGGATCGTGAGCTATAGATTTAGCCAAGCCGATGAGGTTTAACGACAAGGATATTAACTGTATAACAAGGAGCGACTTAGAGCCAGAAAGTTGCTTAAGTACTGAATTCTTCACTGAATCGAATAGGCGCTTGGTAGTATATCCTCGATTGGTGGGGCTCTTACTCTTTGGGGTACTATGTTGCGTATGATAATGTTGCGAGGAAGCTGTAAATGGCTTTTTCTCAATAGAGGCTACCGCTTGAGACGAGGAAACGTTCATGAATAGGCTCTCGCATGAGACGAAAAAGCATTCATGTATCTGCTTATTAATTCGGGTGTTTTCTGATACGGAAAACTAGGGTGTTGCTTGTCAACAATAGAGCAACAGAGTAGGGGGAAGTTGTCAACCCATACACTCAATTACGCAGATCTACTGACTTGTGGCCTGGCTATGCTGGAGGGGTAGCCGAATCCGGAATAACGTCCCGCGACCCGCCTTAGTTTCGACCTCCAGACTGGCCTCTAATAGATCGCATAAGCTTTTAACAATCTGCAAGCCTACTCCTTCTCCAGAAGCCGTGTGATCCGCTTTCTGTGCCAGCTTGGGACCGCTCGGAATCGAAGGCGGAATTGGGGATTGACTCGTAGGTGGCTGAGCCTGCTCCAACCCCATTACCGCCGTCGGCTCAATGGTGGGGCGGAGCCGATGAGCCAGCAATTGAGTCAAATTAGGTGGTAAACCTGGACCTGAATCCTGCACACTCACATTCCAACGGTAATCATTCTCCCGCGACCAGGAGACCATCACGATTCCCGACGGGGTGTACTTCAAGGCATTCAACAGCAGATTCTGTCGAATAC
>CAXTJJ010000177.1:0-10570 GCA_964244155.1 uncultured Spirosoma sp. | reverse complement strand
AACCTTACTATTGGGAAATGTAGAAATAGGAAACTTTACCACATCAAAATAACCAGTCGATTTTACGTGTTTAACAGAGGCATTTTCACGACCTTTATTTTTATGTTCGATGGTTTTCAAGTCGATATCAGCTGTACTACCGTTGTCCATTCTAAAAAAAATGATATTTGAAAAATGATTTTAAAATCAGCAATGTACAGTATTACTGGTCCTCTTTTGCTAGTTCGATTCAAACCTAGCTGGTAACGCTGTTAAAAGGGTTAATCACTTGTAAAAAAGTGTTAACCAATTGTAAAAAGTGAAATTTATTTCCTGTTAAGGCCTATTTTTGGTTGATGAGATACGTGATTCGTACCGTATTCCTCCTACTAGTCATCGGCCTGCCTGGCTATAGCGATGGGGGAAATTTGTTGGTGACCATGCGGAAAATCGGTCATGAGGTATTGCTATCCTCGGGCGATTCCACTTCTTGGGTATCACCCATTGAAGAGGTGGATGACCGCACGTTCCTAATCCGGTTTCAACGTCCCTTTGCTTTTAAACCAGCTTCACTAGTTGAGATCATTCATCGTCATTTGCAGGAAAATCAAGTGTACCTGGATTACCTGGTGGAAGTCAGGCAAGAAAAGCTGAACACAGTGGCTTACAGCTATGAAGTCCGTCAACCGCTGAATCGGGGGGCGATTGCCTGTCTAACCAGAAAGCCTCCCCGGGGGGCCTACACCATCAAAATCCAGTTCGCCCAACCGCCGGTTCAGACGGCTTCAATCGGTAGTGTTGTGTGGTTTGCTTGGCTTCTTCTAACAGTTCTACTGATCGGGATCGGCTGGCGTTTTGTCTACCGAAAAACGCTCACCTCAGCCCCTGTCGAACCTGTAGCACCCCTTAATTTGCTTCACTTAGGCCCACTTACGTTTTGCTTAGACAAGCAGATTCTGCGATTGGGCGATGACCGCATTGAGTTATCGACCAAAGAATCCAAGTTGCTGAAGGTATTTGCTAATTCTCCCAATACCGTGATTGATCGAAACCGGCTCATGGAACAGGTTTGGGGGGAGGAAGGCGTAATTGTGGGGCGCAGCTTGGATGTGTTTGTTTCTCGACTACGAAAAAAATTACAGCCTGCACCCACGGTACGAATTGTAAATAGTCATGGGAGAGGGTATAAGCTGGAAATCGACTCGCCTAAAGGGCCAGTCCAGAATGGCTGATTATAGGCAAGCGGATTGCGGGTTGGCCGCTACTTTTAAGCGACAGTCGTCGGTTTTCAAATTCAGACACTGCCTATTGCCGGTTCTCAATAACCTTACCGGTGCTGTTTTAACAGCCATCGGTAGATCTTCTTTCGCTGGAAAATATACTGAATTTCATGCCCCGCTTTGACCAGTCTGGTAAACCTGACACGGTCTGTTCCCTGACACGCACGCAGGCGTTTCACTAACCGATCTGTAAGACCGAAAGGAACCTTGTCATCGGCCGTACCATGAAACGTCCACACCGGCACGTGCTTGATGCGGCAGATATGGGTTGAGTCATCGCACCCACCACATAGCGGCACAATGGCGGCAAACTTGTCGGGGTAAGCGACCGCTGTCTGCCAGGTGCCGTAGCCTCCCATGCTAATACCCATCAGGTAAACCCGCCTGGCATCAATTCGATACTTGGCCAGCAAGTCTGAGTAAAGCGGTTCGAGCCAGTTGTCGGTAGACCAGTATTTACCTTCCGGGCATTGGGGCGAAGCAATAATGAAAGGAAACTCTTTCCCCTGATTGATGAGCTGAGGTAGCCCATACGCATTGAGTTTAGTCAAGTCGTTGCCTCGTTGCGAACCGCCATGTAAGTAGATGATCAATGGATAGCTGCGCTCAGTGGATTGATAGTCGTTGGGTACATACAATGAATACGCATACTTCACTTTACCTTTATCTGCCGGTTTGGTTTGGGCACCAGCAAACAGGTAAGAGATGATCAGTGACAGACAAAGAAAAAAACGATTCATACAATGAATACCAAATAGTAATGATGACACAAAGCCAGTAGGGTATACGTTCTTTCAAATTCACAGCCAGATTGCCCGAATTCACATCGACCGCATTGATCAGTAGAAAAGAACTTTTTTTTGTTGCCATACTAGCGACAACATGAGAAAGACAGCCTTATTACTTATCGGAGGAATCCTTGCCGTTGCTTCTGCACAGGCGCAAATCAACTGGGGCAACTACTCACAAAGCTATGCAGAGGGGGCAACCGGTAAATCACCAACGGTCGGTTTGGTCTTAGCCTTGCGTAAAGGCAACGATTTTCTGTGGTCAATACGTGACAAGAGCCCCCATTTTCATACGCTTGAAAACGATTCGACCTTTCGACGGCTGCGCCCTAACGGAATGATAGCGCGCACCACGTTTGATACCGCCCGTGCGCAGTTCTTTTTGCATGGCGTTGGTCCCAGAAACGCCCACTTGTTTCAGTTTCGCGTCACTGAATACCCTGGTAACCGGGTGCTGATACCCTGGCGTGGGATTGACCAATTTACCAATTCAACCTTGATTCGTGATTCAGGCTCGCCAAAGAAGGCCTACCTGGGTGGCTACAGAACCAGCCTGGGTAAGATGCTGATTTTGGACGTAAGGAAAACGGCGAATGACCAGATTGTGGGTACCTCAATGGTTGCCTGGGAGTCGATCAAGCCGGTTATAACCAACATCTACACGTCCGAGACTGTGGATCAATTCCTTAAAAAGCTGCAATTCCCCTGGGCACCTACGAAAGAGCCGATCAGCCAACAGTCGCCAATGCTTACAGTGCCTGCTGCGAATACCACAATTGTGTTTGTGCTACGGGGGACTATTTTTTACAAGGAGCAGATACAATATGAATTGATTCGAAATGGCAGCGTTTATATTCCCTGGCGGTACAATGCCTATGAAAACAACTTTGTCTGGCTCAACGATTACCCGCCAGGGAATTATGTAATCAGGATACGGTTTTCAGCCCAGCCTCAGCATGTTACTGATTACCGCTTTGACGTGGCACCCGCCTGGTACCAAACGAACCTGTTCCGGATTGTGGTTGGTATTTTTGTGGCGGCTCTACTCGGAGCTTGCCTCTTCCTGATCTTATTTATTGGGCAGCGACGGAAAACCCGGCAGGAACAAGCTAATCAGACCAAGTTACAACTCGAATTTAAGGCCATTTACGCACAGCTAAATCCCCACTTTGTTTTTAATGCCCTCAGTTCAATTCAGGGGCTCATTAACAAACAGGATATTAAAGGGGCCAACAGCTATCTGTCAGATTTTGCCCGGCTCCTGCGGGAGTCGCTTAAGCACAGCCAGAAAGACGAACTGTCTCTTCACGAAGAAATCCAGACGTTAGACACCTATTTAAAGCTGGAGCAACTGCGGTTTGGCTTTCAGTACACAATCCATGTCGATCCGACAATTAATGTGTATGAAACGAATGTGCCTGTATTGCTCTTACAGCCGTTAGTTGAAAACGCGGTAAAACATGGCGTAGCTTCGCTTCAGGAAAAAGGAGTTATTCACGTTACCATTGGCCGGTCTACTCATACCCTGATCGTTTCCATAACTGATAACGGTCAGGGCTTTACGGACGATAAATCAACCGCTGGACTAGGGTTAAAACTGACCCGTGACCGGATTGACCTGTTGAATAAACTTCATCCCGACCAGCCGGTTACGTTTGCTATCCGTAATGCTGTACCATCGGGAATGCAACTTACGCTCACCTTTACGCACTGGTTTTTATGAGGCTTAAAGCCCTGTTGGTTGATGACGAGCAGCCTAATCTGGACAACCTGCAAGCACTGCTTGAAGCCTATTGTCCACAAGTCGATGTCTGTGCTACGGCCCTGAATGCGGAGGCCGCTAAACGTTTGCTGTATTTGCATCAACCCGATCTGCTGTTTCTGGACATACAAATGCCGGGGCAAAACGGGCTTGACTTGTTGCGTAGCCTGCCTGACGGTAACGTTGACGTAATTTTTGTAACGGCTTATGACCAGTATGCTATACAAGCTCTGCGGTATGCTGCCGTTGATTACCTGTTAAAGCCAGTAAATATTGACGAGTTACAAGCCGCCGTAGAGCGAGCTTATAAACAGCACCGCCTGAAAGAGCAGAAGCAACTCCTTCAAAATCTGATTCAGGTACTGAAAACGGGACAGAATCAGGATGAACAGCGAATAGCCCTGGCAACGACAAAAGAAACACACTTTGTGAAAACCAGCGAAATCATCCGGTGCGAATCGTCTAATAACTACACGACCTTTTACCTGACCAGTGGCGAAACGCTGCTGGTTTGCAAGCCCATTTATGCGTATGATGATTTGTTAGCCGACTATGGCTTTATACGCTGCCACCAATCGCACCTGGTTAATAAAACGTTTGTCAAGAGCTGGAAAAAGGAGTATGGCGACTTTTTGTTGTTGACCGATGGCTCCGAAGTGCCCATATCCAGAGGTAAAAAGGAGGATACGAAAAAAGCACTACGGTTGTAATCAGGGCAATTCTGTACGTTAGGCCTACAGACGCCGTGCGAGGAGCCGCATCCTGAAGTGCTTCATCAATAGGCTGGTATTGTTTAAAATAAATTTTCGGGCTGAATAATTGTGCGCTGAAATTTTACATTAACTTTGAAACACAAAGTACTTTATGATTCATTGGTTCTATCTATGCGCCAGGAAATTCTAGCAAACATCGACAACCCCCGGCAATTGGAAAAGTTGTACCGGAACAACAAGCCAATTTTCAAAACGGCTTTTAACGATCTGTATCCACAATTGCAGGATAACCCACTGGTCGAAGGCTGGTACCAGCGGCTCAACTACAGTCAGGCAGACCTGTTTTGGGGTACGCCCAACGAGCGAATAGCTGTGGCAGCGGCTTCCCTGCTGGCGGCCTTTATGGCCAAACTACCTTCCTTGCTATCCCTGAACCCGGAATCCTTTTACACTCGCAATGTTGGCTTTATCGTTTTTCCGCTGCTGATCGTCTATTTTGCCTGGAAAAATAAAATCGCCTGGAGAACAGGATTTGGGCTGGCTGGATTCATCCTGACCGCTAGCATTTTTATCAACGTACTTCCGCAGCGCTCTCCCGCCGACACGCTGGTCCTGTCCTGTATTCATTTACCCCTGTGGCTGTGGTCATTGCTGGGCTTTACGTTTGGCGGAGGGAAGCTAAAAGGCGAGGTGAACTGGCTTGGTTTTCTACGGTATAATGGAGAACTGGCTGTAATGACTGCACTCCTGTTAATCACGGGTGGACTGACAACGGCACTCACCATCAACTTATTCAGACTCATTGGCTGGAACATTGAAACGGTTTACTTCAACTATGTCGTAATTTGCGGATTGGCCGCTGTGCCTATCGTAGGTACTTTTCTAACCCAAACCCAGCCAGCTCTGGTCAATAAAGTTGCTCCGGTAATTGCTAACCTGTTTAGCCCCATAGCACTGGTCATGCTGGTGGTTTACCTGGCGGCCATGATTCTCTCAGGCAAAGATCCTTATCATGATCGGGAGTTCCTGCTGCTGTTCAACGCGTTGTTAATCGGTGTGATGGCACTTATTTTCTTTTCGGTAGCGGAAACCTCAATAGCCAGCAAGAATCGAAGTCAAATCCTCATATTGTTCCTGCTATCGGCGGTGACCGTACTGGTTAATGGCATTGCCTTATCGGCCGTTCTGTTTCGGATTTCGGAGGGAGGCATGACTCCCAACCGGGCGGCCGTGCTTGGCGCGAATGTGCTCATGCTCATCCACTTACTGTACGTAGGGGTGAGGCTCCTGGGAGCACTGACCCGGAAAACCGATCTCTCGCTGGTGGGTAAGTCAATGACCGTCTTCCTGCCGGTCTACAGCCTATGGAGTGCAATCGTAACCTTTTTATTTCCGTTGCTTTTTGGTTTTAAGTAAGAACTTAAAATAAAATAAATGATTTAATTAACCAGGTTTCACGTATTTCGGTGGGAAGAACTCAGCAACATGCGCGATGCTAGTTTAAGTAGTATTAAAACCACTTATCGATGAAAGCTGCCGTCTTATATGGGCCTGGTGAAGCTGACCGGTTCAGGATTGACGAGAAGCCAATGCCCGTGCCGGGTGAAGGCCAGTTGTTGATCCATGTGAAAGCCTTCGGCTTAAACCGGTCGGAGTTGATGACCCGGAAAGGCCTGTCGCCCAACGTCAAGTTTCCGCGTGTGCTGGGCATCGAGTGTGTCGGTGAAGTTGAATTCGATCCCTCGGGCGAGTACCGGAAGGGGCAGCAAATAGCCGCGCTGATGGGTGGTATGGGCCGTGACTTCGACGGGAGTTACGCCGAATATACCGTGGTGCCCAAGTCAATTACCCATCCCTTTCACAGCAACCTTCCCTGGGAGCAGCTCGGGGCCATTCCCGAAATGTTTCAGACGGTTTATGGGTCGCTTCAACTAGCCCTCGCTGTCCAGTCCAGCGAAACGCTGCTCATACGGGGCGGGACGTCTTCGGTTGGCATGTTGGCAACGCAGGTCGCTAAAAACGCCGGACTAACGGTTATTGCCACCACCCGAAATCCCCAAAAAGAAAAAGCGTTGCTTGATAACGGCGCTTCGTATGTCCTGATCGATGATGGTCATTTACGCGAAAAAATTCGGGCAATTTTTCCGGAGGGCGTCGATAAGGTATTGGAATTGGTTGGCACCTCAACCCTGAAAGATTCTCTGGAATGTATCAAACCCGGCGGAACGGGCTGCATGACCGGCATGCTGGCCGAAAGCTGGTCTTTTACCGATTTTGCGCCCATGGAGTTTATCCCGGCTACTGTCAAACTAACTGTGTATGATAGCGGTCAGGTGCGAAGTTCAACGCAGGTTTTTCAGGAGTTTATTCAAGCGGTTGAAGCCGGACAAATTAGCCTATCGGTGAGTAAAGTGTTCTCACTGGATACTATCGTTGACGCTCATCGCTTTATGGAGAGCAATCAGGGTGCCGGTAAAATTGTCGTTTTGCCATAAGGCAGGAGCTGATAATCTCTGGGCAAGAGAGTTTTCTTGTGAAAAATAATTGGATCGCGGATAACACGGATCGAACGGAGAATGTAGCGGAATTCATAACAAATGGTTTTCTTGCCTGGGACTTTTGTTATTTTTATGAAAACGCTACGTTATGCAGGGGCTCTTTATTGACTATATTTTCCTTGTTCTGATTATTCTGGCGCTGGTCATGCTGGCCAATAAGCTTCGGCTGGCTTATCCGATTGTGCTGGTATTGGGTGGATTGGCACTCAGTTTTACGGACGAATTTTCATCCATCACCATCGACCCCAATCTGGTTTTCTTTATTTTTCTGCCTCCTCTGTTGTTTGAAGCCGCCTGGCAAACATCCTGGAAAGAGTTCTGGAAATGGCGTCGGGTCATTACCAGCTTTGCTTTTCCCATTGTCATCCTCACCTCCTGCGTGATTGCGGTAGTCTCGAATCTAATCATTCCAGAGTTCACGCTGGCACTGGGCTTTCTGCTGGGTGGTATCATCTCGCCACCCGATGCTATTTCGGCAACGACCATTATGCGGCAGGTAAACGTACCCAAGTCGCTGCTGAGTATTGCCGAGGGCGAAAGTCTGCTCAACGACGCATCGTCTCTGATCGTATTTCGGTTTGCGCTGGCCGCTGTCATAACCGGACAATTTCACATGAAAGAGGCCGCTACCAGTTTCGGCATGGTTGTTTTTATGGGCATCGGCGTTGGCCTGTTGGTTGGTGTCATTTTCTACGCCATCCTGCGCTGGTTGCCAACCACGGCCAGCATTGAAATTGTGCTGACGCTGGTAACGCCCTATTGTATGTATTACGCGGCAGAACATCTACACTACTCGGGCGTGCTGGCAGTAGTCAGTGGAGGACTGCTTCTCTCGAACAAGCGACAAAGTATGTTGACCTACCAGAGCCGGATTCAGGGCGTAAACGTCTGGACCAACCTTGTGTTTGTCATGAACGGGCTGGTTTTTTTGCTCATTGGTCTTCAGTTACCACCTATTGTTGAGCAGCTTGGCGAAGTAAGCCTTACCAATGCCATCGGCTACGGACTGGCCATTTCTGTGGTACTTATGATAACCCGGTTGCTTTGTACGTATGGGGCCGCCCTCTTCACCCGCTTTGCCAGCCGTTATATTACCGTAGCTGAACCGAATCCCGAATGGAGCGGCCCTCTAATCTTAGGGTGGGCCGGTATGCGGGGAGTCGTTTCGCTGGCTGCGGCTCTGTCAATACCGCTGGTCATTGGGGCCGGTCAACCATTCCCGCATCGCAACCTGATTCTTTTTATCACGTTCATTGTCATTCTGGTAACCCTGGTCTTTCAGGGATTAACACTGCCCTGGTTAATTAAACGGGTAAAATTTCAGGGTTTACAAAATGCTATCCCGGAAAGGCGGCAGGAGCTTATCCTTCAGCAGGCCATTACCCGGACCTCCCTTCATTTTCTGGAAAAAGCCGAACTGTCCAATGAACACATTGCCAATCTGAACCAACGATTAACGATTGACTCCCGGTTGCTCAACCAGGAACTGCACGAATCGGAGAGCACCCGAACAACTGACTTGATGACGTTTCAGCGCACCTACCTGGACCTGCTTCAGCAGCAGCGAAATACGCTGATCGAAATAAATCACAAGATGGAATTTGACGAGGAATTAATTCGAAAATACCTCTCATTGGTCGACCTCGAAGAGCTAAAAGTCCGGGAAAAACTGGTGCAGGAGAATCCTGCCAGGTAAAAAATAGCAGCGGCTAAAACGTCGGTGTGTACGCTATTTGATTTTCTTACCTTTGCTGTATGGAAAATCAGGCGATTCTCACGAGTTCGGAGTTTAATACCGTTGACCTAAAGCTCAAGGGCTTTACGGTTTATGAGATTGATACGGCGGTTAGCCGGGTGCCTACCTATAGCCGGAGAGACTTTTACAAAATTTGTTTGATCACAGGCAGGACCATGATCTATTACGCTGATCGGGCGGTTGAGCTTGACGGCACGTTTCTGTTTTTTGGCAATCCACACATCCCCTATTCGTCGGAAGTGCTCACGACCAAACAAACGGGTTATGCCTGCCTGTTTACCGAAGCGTTTCTGAAGTCGCACGACCGGTCGGAGAGTCTGCTGCAATCGCCATTGTTCAAAATTGGAGGTATGCCCGCGTTCCTGCTGGACCCTGAACAAAAGGCGTTTCTGACCACACTCTTCCAGAAAATGCTTGCCGAGCAACATTCTGAGTATGCCTACAAAGATGAATTGATCCGAAACTACATTAATCTGATCATTCACGAAGCTCTGAAATTGGCACCTTCGGCTAGTTTCGTCGAGCATAAAAACGCGTCCTCCCGCATTACGTCTCTGTTTCTTGAGCTACTGGAACGACAGTTTCCCATTGAAAGCATTGATCGACCACTGGCCTTACGGGCTGCTCAGGACTATGCCCAGCGACTATCGGTGCATGTCAACCACCTGAATCGCTCGGTTCGGGAAATTACGGGCAAGTCGACCACCACGCACATTGCCGACCGAATTATCAGCGAAGCTAAAGCCCTCCTGCACCATACCGACTGGCCCATTGGCGATATAGCCTATGCGCTCGGCTTTGAGTATCCAACTTATTTTAATAACTACTTCAAACGGATGACCGGGACAGTCCCCAAGTCCTTTCGGGCCTGACTTGACGCGGGACTACTCAAATGGTTTCCCCGCTCCTCCGAATCAGTTGTGTTTGAATTCCTTACTTTCCTGTTTGATATTCATTACCCGATGGCCTGGTTGGCAGGGTAATTTTGCAACTGTAATGACTGCAACGGAAAAGAAAGACAAACCATGCAAAAACGAACACTAGGAACGAACGGACTTGAAGTATCGGCCATTGGGCTGGGTTGTATGGGTATGAGCTTCGGCTACGGCCCGGCGAAGGACACGACAGACATGATCAAGGTGATACGGGCTGCCGTTGAGCAGGGCATCACCTTCTTTGATACGGCTGAAGTGTATGGCCCCTTTATAAACGAAGAACTGGTCGGCGAAGCGCTCGAACCCTTCAAAGGTGAAGTAGTCATTGCTACTAAATTCGGCTTTAACATTCAGGATGGAAAAATGGCCGGGCTGAACAGCCGCCCCGAAAACATCCGGGCCGTTGCCGAAGCGTCGATGAAACGCCTGCGCGTGGATGTGATCGACTTGCTGTATCAGCACCGCGTCGACCCGAACGTACCGATTGAAGAGGTGGCCGGAACGGTACGCGACCTGATTCAGGAAGGCAAGGTAAAACACTTTGGCCTGTCGGAAGCCGGGGCGCAAACCATCCGAAAGGCACATGCCGTTCAGCCAGTTACGGCCCTGCAAAGCGAGTATTCGATGTGGACGCGCCAGCACGAGAAAGAGATCATTCCAACCATCGAAGAGCTGGGTATTGGTCTGGTAGCGTATAGTCCACTGGGCAAAGGCTTCCTGACGGGCAAGATCGACGAAACTACGCAGTGTGCCGCCGGTGATATCCGCAGTACGTTACCCCGCTACACCGAAGAAGCCC
>CAXTJJ010000176.1:0-10603 GCA_964244155.1 uncultured Spirosoma sp. | reverse complement strand
GATATATCGACGGGTTCTACCGTGTGACCCGCTGCCCTTAATGAGTCGATCTTTGCCTGAGTTGCCTCGCGAATGGATTGATCAACCCCCGAACTTTCGACACCATCGCGCAGATAAGCGATGCGGAGTGGTCGGTTTGGCAACGTTTCCTGACTGTATGAAGAAACGGGCTGACTCGATACGGTACTGTCAAAATCATCGGCACCCGCCATAATTTCGAGCAAAAGGGCTGCGTCCTCAACGGTGTTGGCAATGGGACCGATACAATCGAAGGAAGAGGCATAGGCAATCAAGCCCCAACGGCTGATACGTCCATAGGTTGGTTTTAGCCCAACTACGCCACAAAAGGCGGCTGGCTGACGAACCGAGCCACCGGTATCAGAACCGATACTGGCTAAACAAAGACCAGCCTGTACAGCTACGGCTGATCCACCACTCGATCCACCCGGCACCCGGTTCGTATCGGCAGCATTGAGAACCGGGCCGAAGGATGAATTTTCATTGGAGGAACCCATGGCAAACTCGTCGCAGTTTTGTCGACCGATAATGATCACATCTTCGTCGAGCAAACGCTGAATAGCTGTTGCCGTAAACTGGGCGGTGAACTTGCTTAGAATCTGACTCCCTGCCCGAACGCCGTGGCCGGTATAACTCAGAACATCTTTAATGCCGATGACCATACCTGCCAGTCGGCCAGCCGTACCATCGGCTATCTTTCTGTCAATAGTGTCGGCATGTTGCCGGGCTTCGTCGGCGTAAAGTTCAGTAAAGACATTAAGATGGCGGAATTCATTGATGCGAACAAGGTATTGTTCCACCAATTGGCGGCAAGTAATCAAGCCGGAACGGATGTCGGCCTGAACGGTGGTAAAGCTACGGTAGAGAGTCAAAACAAAAGACGTAACATGAAAACCCTATAAAGCAGAAACAGACAATCAAGCGGCTCCAGATCGGGGCTGCTTAATTGTCTGCCTATAAAAAGACTAGACTATTTCTCGGACTCTTTCAGACCTTCTTCGATATTCTCGCGAACGTCTTTGGTAGCGTCTTTGAATTCTTTAATGCCTTTACCAAGTCCCCGTGCGAGTTCGGGAATCTTTTTAGCGCCGAACAACAGGAGCAATGCAAGGAAGATAAAAATCATCTCCTGGCCGCCCAAACCCATAAATGCTAAAATGCTTGCCAAAATCATGTTTCCTGGGATTTGAATGTATGCAAAATTAACAAAACTCTCTCGTACAATCTATTAAAATTCACTGAAACTTACGCAACAACCGTTCGTTTGGTTTCAAGCCTGCGGTTAAAGTTTTAGCTGGCCGCTGGTATGTCACAAATTCAAGGATGCAGGTATCAGATAGAGTACCATGAGAGGTAAACCCTGATCGATGAACTTTATACTCAACCAATTTTAATAGTCTCGACCGAACGAGATGCTTTCTCGCCCGAACCAGCCGCCGTTTGTTCCCATTGACGGAACTTCTCAATGTCATCTTTCATGCCGCTAAACAGCCAGAACATCAGGGCAATATCATCTGTTAACCCCACGATTGGCAGAAAATCGGGTAATATATCAATTGGAGAAACAAAATATATTAATACGGCAATAACCCGAATCAGTGTTTTCCAGGGCAACTGGCGGTATTCGCCTGATGCATACGCCTTCAACAGGCGGGTAACTATACCTAGCTGTTCCCGAAAAGCTGCAATGTTGTTGCCTGATAGACCACCACTTTTTGCTATTGCCTCTTGAATTAACTGGTAGAGACTCCTGGAGTTACGTGCATACCGAACAGCTCCCACGTTAGCTCGTTTAAAAAAAAGAGATGTTAAAATTCGCGAAATAAGACTCTTGTTTGCCATTGGATTAACTGTTACGCCTGGCGGATAGCCAACTAACAAAGCAACTTATAGTGAAAGTATAACAAAAAAAATCATTGAATAATCTATAAACGTTGGAACTTACTATAAGTTTTAATCGAGACATCTTGGTTTGTCTTGAGCCTGAACCGTACTTTTGCGGTCACTTGTTAACCTTTTAATTTCGAATACAATATGAAAGTTACCGTAGTAGGTGCTGGAGCCGTTGGAGCTACCTGTGCCGACAACATCGCCCGCCGTGAAATTGCGCATGAAGTTGTTCTTTTGGACATCAAAGAGGGCATTAGCGAAGGTAAATCCCTTGATATGCTTCAGGCCTCAACATTACTTGATTGCGATGTAAAAATAACAGGCTCTACAAATGATTATGAAAAAACAGCGGGGTCAAAAGTTGTCGTAATTACGTCGGGTATACCCCGTAAGCCAGGCATGACCCGCGAGGATCTTATTGGTATAAATGCTGGTATCGTTAAAGGGGTAACGGAAAACATTCTTCGCTATTCGCCCGACGCGATCTTTATTATTATCTCGAACCCAATGGATACGATGACCTATCTGGCGCTGAAATCGTCGGGTATACCAAAAAATCGTATTATCGGTTTAGGCGGTGCTCTGGATTCAGCCCGCTTCAAAACTTATTTGTCGTTGGCACTGGAGTGCTCGCCAAACGATTTGCAGGCATCTGTTATTGGCGGTCATGGCGACACGACCATGATCCCGCTGACGCGTCTGGCAACGAAGGCTGGTGTGCCGGTAAGCCAGTTCCTGGATGAAGACACCCTGAAGAAAGTAGCTGCCGACACGATGGTGGGTGGTGCTACCCTGACGGGCCTGATTGGTACATCGGCCTGGTATGCACCGGGTGCCGCTGGTGCCTATATGGTTGAGGCCATCCTGCGCGATCAGAAACGCGTGATTCCCTGCTGCGTATTGCTGGAAGGCGAGTATGGCCAGTCAGACATTTGCCTTGGCGTACCGGTAGTACTGGGCCGCAACGGTTGGGAAGAAATCATCGACTACAAACTGACCGACGAAGAGCAGGCTGCTTTCAATAAATCGGCCGATGCCGTTCGGAACATGAATGGTGTGCTCAGCACGCTGAACCTCGGTGCGTAGTTTTTCGCTTCAATAAAAAATCCCCGCCAGATGTCTGGCGGGGATTTTTTATTGAAACTTTATTGGTTTTGAAGCGGTACGACCTGGGGGCTCATTGGTTACTTCCAGTCGCAATCAGGTGAGAGCCATTCCTGACCGGGATCAATGGGAGCGCCATCGGGTGGAGCCTGCACACTTGTTGGCCGAAGATCAGCAATATCACCTTCAGCCCGGCGAATCTGATCCATACCGAACAGGTGATGAGCGGCTATTTTTGGATTAGCACTCGGTGCGCTCAGTTTATTTTTTAACTGACTTAGCTTCAGCAACGCTATGGCCCGAGCCTGTGAAGCAACTTCCTGATTGCTGGCCAGATCAATCAGTTTTTGCAAAAATAGTTTGTCGGTCATGCGTTTCACTTCGGCCTGATAGCCATCGGCTGGGTCGGCCTTGTACCAGGTAGCACCCAGCAACTGATCGAGCATCGACTCCAGGCTTAATTGAGAGGCATCGAGCGAGGATTGTGTCACTAAACGACTAACACGCTCTGGATTGAGCAACATTTGAAGCGTCATACCAGCCGCAGCTTCGGCGGGCCCCATTGGATCGAACGTGATTCCTGTCCGGCGTTTGAATACTTCGCGTGGGTTTGGGTCATACCGGAATGGGCGGGGTGGAATCATCGCTAACACAGGCTTGGGAAGAGCCAGAAAGCCGGGGTCAATGGTCGCAATCAGGGCATCCAACGCACGTTTTTGTTCCACTGCCGGAACCGTCGACAATACAGCCTGATTATCTCCACGGAGGGCATTGGTATAGGTTTGTCCGCCCACCACTTTGGCGGCTGATTCAACCTGATACCGGTGAAACATATACATCGGCACGAGTACTTCTTCCAGCGTTGCCATAGGCATACCAACCGGTATTTTGGCGGCAGTGAAGTTCGATAAAGCAATACGGCGAACATCGGATACGCGCTTAAGTTCGTCGACGGCGTTAGTGCCATTGTCCCATAAGTGTGTGCCGGGGTGAGCCGAGCCTTCAGGTCGGGCATCCTGATCAGTCAGGAAGGTAAGGCCCGCCTTATGCATATCCGTGACCAGTTTATCCAGTGCCTGTTTTTCATTCGTTCCGGCGGGGAACTGCTCATAGCCATAGCGAATGCTCCATTTATCATACGCTCCAATGTTTTTGGCGTATGCATCCGACAGATCAATACTCGCGCCTTTTATTTTCGCAACCATCGTTGGATAATCCATCACCGATGCTCTCCCGAACGTCGGACCGCCTTGGGTGCTGGCTATATAATTGTGGGGCAAGCCAAGCGTATGCCCAACTTCGTGAGCCGCCAGTTGCCGCAGCCGATCAAGTGACATACTCATCATAGGGTCAGCCTGCGACGAATCTAAAGCCGGACCATTAAAATTGCCAACGAGACCCTGAGCAATCAGGTAATCCTGACGAACGCGCAATGAACCAAGGGTAACTTTTCCTTTAATGATTTCGCCGGTACGGGGGTCACTAATACTACCACCATAGGACCAGCCCCGTGTAGAGCGGTGTACCCACTGAACAAGATTGTAGCGAACGTCCATCGGGTCGGCATCAGCGGGGAGCAATTTCACCTGGAATGCGTTCTTATAGCCAGCGGCTTCAAATGCCTGATTCCACCAGGAAGTGCCTTCCATTAGGGCCGAACGAATGGGCTCTGGCGTGCCGGGGTCAATGTAATATACAATGGGTTTAACCGCTTCACTGACCGCTGCCGACGGGTCTTTTTTCTCCAGCCGGTGCCGGGAAATATACCGCTTCATGATCGGCTGATTTACGGGCGTAGCATAATCAAAATACTCAATACCCCCGTAACCGATGCGAGGATCGAACAAACGTGGCTTATAATTCGCATCGGGCAGTTGCACAAACGAATGGTGCTGGTGCATGGTAACGGCCGTAGGCGTTGGAACCACTTCGCGCAGGTAAGCTCCCGGATTGTCGCCCGTCAGGGTGATGACGGTCTCAAACTCGGTATTTTGAGGAAAGGCTTTGGTACGGGGCAAATACAGTGCGCTCCGGGTCGGATCGAACTTGAAGGCACCCTGCTTGGTTCGGGCTATTGCCTGAACTGCCCCAACAGCATCCTGCATTAAAAAGGGAGTTAAATCGACAAGTACCCGTCCCCCTTCCTCGGCCACAATATCAAATCCGGCATGAACCGATTTGGCAAATGATTCTTCTACGGCCCGACGCTCCTGAGGGTCGTTACTTATAGCACGGTAGCTGTAGTTGGGTTCGATAAGCAAGACTTTTGGGCCACTGCGCTCAAATTTCACAATGTGTTCCTGACCTAATCGGCCCCGATCAAGGCCAATATCATTTGACCCAACGCCCTGCGCCAGGGTTGGATAATAGAGAAATTCGGTATTGAAGGAAGTGATTTCGAGCCATACTTTTCCCTTTTTGGCATCCCAGTAATAGGTCATGAAACCGGGATTGCGTTCCATGCCCGTCGTAAACGTGGCAATGCTTCCTGACGTTCCTGTACTGCTGGTAGGTTGGGCCGCCAGTAAATAGGGAACGGCGAGAAGTAAGTAAAGAAATGATGATACCTTTTTGTGCATTTTGAGAAGAGGTTGTAATTCCTGCTCAAGATACGGCAAAAGCTTATATAGGCAGTAGATACACTTATAAAAGGATAGACCGACCATACTTTCTGTGGTATGACCGAGCTAACCTTTTTAGTTCTGAAACACTTCTTCCTACCGTAACCGGTCTGATCCGCGCACTAATTTCTCATCCCGACGAATGAATCGGTTGGCCAGGGCGTTAAAAACGAGAGCCGCAATAATGGCATAGAAGCCGGGTAAGAAAGTACCCTGATCGGCAGGGTTGCCATACCCTTTGCCTATGTAAAGCGTCCGGTAAAGAATAATACCCATTATGGCGGTTAGCATCAGTGCGTTCACGGCACACATAGCAGTTTGGGTCAGTCTGTTTTTATATTGAAAAATAGCGTAGAAAGATGATAGTCCAACCAGAGCAATTAAAAGGGCCAGATACCAAACCGATGTTTCATAAGTAGCGGGAATGACTTGAGCTGGTAAACCCGGTTGCTGAAGAGGAGTTTGCTGCTGGCTATATAGTAAGGCTGTGAGGTGTGCCGAAGTTGGTGGTTGCACATTTATTTTCTCCCAAATAGGATTTGTTAGGGCGATACCCATTGCAACCGTAATAAGAAACAAAAATATTGTTTGAACGCGTTGGATCATTGGAGTTAATGATAAATGAATATTGACTAACGTATAAGGACATAGCCCCTTATACATTAAATGACTGGCAAAAATAGGCCAAAAACGACCATAATGAAAGCAGACATTCGCCTGATGGTAACAGCCGATGGTTCGCATACCGCCATTAATGAAGGACTGAACAAATCCTACCATTCAATTCATGGTGCCTACCAGGAGTCTCAGCGGGTTTATATTGAATTAGGTTTACTCCCGGCATTCGAAAAATTTCCTGAGGATAAGCTACATATCTTCGAAATGGGCTTTGGTACTGGCTTAAATGCATTACTCACGGCTCGCGAAGCACAAAGGCGCAATCGCACAATCTCTTATTCAGCTATTGATGCTTATCCACTGTCAAATGACGATGCCAGCCAGCTTAACTATGACGAGTTATTTGGCACGACCTACCTACCAAAGCTTCATAAATCCCCTTGGAATGAGCCGGTTGGCATAAATCCTTATTTTACGCTACAGAAGCACGAAGGTAAATTACAGGATTTTCATACTACAGATCAGTTTCATCTCATCTATTACGATGCTTTTGCACCAACCGCTCAGCCCGAACTTTGGGAGCCGGAAATCTTTGAACAAATGGCCCGCTTATTGCTACCGGGTGGTATGTTAACGACCTATTGTTCGAAGAGTTACGTACAACGAAACATGCGTACTGCCGGCCTAACAGTGGAAAAACACGCTGGTCCATTGCACAAGCGGGACATTTTACGGGCAGTGAAACAGGTTTGACTTTTAGGTTCAGTATGTTTGGCGCCGATAGTAGCTATTTTAGTATCCTTTTTCAATCTGTCAATATACAGGTTAAATACGCTGATTTTTCTAATTTTATTAACCACCATACGTTATTACGTAAAACAGCAATAGCATCTATGAACCGTCTGCTTCTCTTCTTTACAGGTTTCGTTTTGCTCACCGCAAGTGCATTTCGAACTACTCTGCCCGTTGACCCAGCCATTAGTAAAGTCAGCCATGAGTCCAAACACATTAACTGGTTGACCATTCAGGAAGCGTATGTACTGACGCAGAAAAAGCCCAAAAAGTTTGTGGTGGATGTGTACACCGATTGGTGCGGCTGGTGTAAAGTAATGGATCGTGAAACGTTCTCAAAGCCTGCTATAGTAGACTATGTAAACGAAAATTTCTATGCTGTTCGGTTTAATGCCGAACAAACTGGCGACATTACTTTGGGCAGGCAAACGTTTAAATACATTAGTGGGGGCAGCAGGGGCGTTCACGAACTGGCCGCAGCCTTGTTGAAAAACCAGATGAGTTATCCAACAACGGTATTTCTGGATGAGAAATTCAACCTGATTCAGCCTATTCCCGGCTATTTGGAACCCCGTACATTTCACCAGATTATTACCTATTTCGGTAAAAACTACCATCAAAAAGAGCCATTTGACCAGTATAAAGCCGGTACGTACAGAGAGTTTCAATCGGCTTTAACAGCTAGTAAGTAAACTTGATTTTATTGGAAACGCGGATCGAACGGATTTGGCGGATCGGAACAGATACATCTGTTTTTATCTGTTAAATCCGTTCGATCCGCGTTCTTATTTTTGCTTAAATTTGTAGCCTTTCATCAACCAAACTGTCATCATGACTAACCGAGTAAGTTTTTTTATATCAGTGGCACTGGCTATAAGTTTTATAGCCGCTGTTTCGCCCAAATTCATCGATCCACAGAACATGGATCTGTCGGTGAAGCCAGGCGACAATTTTTACCAATATGCTAATGGCAACTGGCTGAAAAAAAATACGGTTCCGGCATCTAAAACCTCCTGGGGTAGTTTTAATGAACTGCGTGAGAAGAGCCTTGACGCAATGAAATCGTTGCTGGAAGAAGCATCGAAGACATCGACGAAAGGGCGATTGTATCAGATGGTAGGTGATTACTATCTGAGTGGTATGGATAGCCTGGCGATTGAGCAACGTGGCTTTGATCCCATTAAGCCCGATCTTTCGCGCATTGATCAAGTTAACAACAAAGCCGCTTTCTTTAATGAACTGGCCTACCAGCGCACGCAAAGTAACGGTATGCTATTTGGCTTTTTTGTGGCACAGGACCGGAAAAATGTAAGTAAATACCTCCCTCAATTTAGTCAGGGCGGCACAACGCTTCCTGATCGTGACTATTACCTGAAAAACGATGCCCGTAGCCTGAAAATCCGCGATGCCTATCATGATAACCTTACGAAAATGTTTGCCCTGATTGGCGAAGAGCCAACTCAGGCCTCGCAGGATGCCGATGTGGTGATGCGTGTTGAAACAGCGTTGGCTAAGGCACAAATGCCCCGTGTTGATCTACGAGATCCTTATAAAACCTATAACAAGCTAACGGTCGCTAGTTTTTCTCAGCAAACGCCCGGTATTAACTGGGCTGATCAGTTGACAAAGTACGGCGTAAAAGGACAGGATACCGTACTGGTGCAGAGTCCTGCCTTTTTCCGTTCGCTTGATAGTCTGGTTACAGCCACACCCATCGAAGACCTGCGCACCTATATGCGCTGGAACATTCTTAAAGGAGCGGCACCTTTTTTGAGCGATGCCTTTGTTAAACAGAACTTTGCGTTTTCGCGGGTATTAACCGGCCAAAAAGAGCAGACACCTCGCTGGCAGCGCATCAGTGGCCTGATCGATAACTCTCTTGGCGATTTATTGGGTCAACTATATGTTCAGAAGTACTTCAAGCCTGAAGCCAAACAGCGCATGATGACACTAGTGGACAACCTGGAAGCATCTTACAAAGAGCATATCAATAAACTCGACTGGATGAGCGAGGATACCAAGAAAAAAGCACTGACGAAGTTAACATCGTTTAAGCGGAAGATTGGCTACCCTGATAAATGGAAAAGCTATGATGGCGTTGTTATTAATCGAAACGATTACTATGGCAACGTGAAATCGGCGAGTAAGTGGTCGTACAATTACATGATCAATCGGTTGGGTAAACCTGTTGATAAAACAGAGTGGGGAATGACTCCGCCAACGGTGAACGCTTATTACAATCCGGTAAATAACGAAATTGCTTTCCCGGCGGCTATCCTTCAATTTCCATTCTTCGATTTCGAAGCCGACGACGCCATTAACTATGGCGGTATAGGTGCGGTAATTGGGCATGAAATGACACACGGTTTCGACGATTCAGGCCGCCAGTACGACGCTGACGGAACCCTCCGCGATTGGTGGACGAAAGCCGACGCTGATAATTTTAAAAAACGAGCCGATCAGGTAAAAGAGCAATTCTTTGGATTTAAAGTACTTGATTCTATTAAAGTAAATGGTCAATTGACGCTTGGTGAAAATCTTGCTGATTTAGGTGGGCTGGCCATTGCGTATGACGCTTTCAAAAAAACGGCGCAGGGTAAAGCCAGCGGTAAGAAAAGCTTAATTGATGGTTTCACGCCCGATCAACGTTTCTTCCTGTCGTGGGCGCAGGTATGGCGAATAAACATACTGCCCGAAACAGAAGCACAGCTTATCATGACCGATCCTCACGCACCAGGTTTGTACCGCTGCAACGGGCCGCTATCGAATATAAATGCATGGTATCAAGCATTCAATGTTCAACCCGGCGACAAAATGTACAAAAAACCGGAAGAACGGATTAAAGTTTGGTAAGTGAACCAAGGTTGATAAAAGGCTCGAATAGCCTGACACCGGCCACCCGGCTGGCTGTTCGACGACGGAACGTTGTAAAAGAGCTTCCACAAAGAAGTTCTGACCAAAAAAACGATGTTCCATCGTCGGACAGCCAGCCGGGTGGCCGGTGCCAGGCTATCCGAGCCTAATTTTTCGGGATACCCTAAACCTCCTTTTCCATGAAAATACAATTCCTTTTTGCTGCCTTAATGATCCTTAGTTTAGCCTGCCAGACCAAACCGAAGAAAGAAGCACAGACAGCCTCGACTACAATCACAGAAGACAGTGCCACAGCACTCGCCAAACGGCCAGGGCCCGATAGCCCCCGAACAGCAGCCGATCGCTTGGTAAGGGCCTTATACTTTGAGCATAACAAGACGGAGAATCCAATGAGAGAAACAAGAGACCGTGCAGTGGTAGATCAATTTTTTGTGAAATCTACTGCTGACCTCATCTGGAATGACGCGCAAAAATCAAGGAATAAAATAGACCGGAGGGAAATTAATTTGCTCTACAATGCGCCAGATGCGGCTATTAAAAAGACATGGGTTTTGCCATCAGTTATAGGCGGAACGAAGGCAATTGTCTATGTAACGTTTGAGAATAAGACTAAACCAGAAGAAGTTAGAGTCGATATGCAACAAATTGCCGGACGATGGCGCATTACAGAAATAAAGTACCCGGAC
>CAXTJJ010000175.1:0-10617 GCA_964244155.1 uncultured Spirosoma sp. | reverse complement strand
CCTTCACAATGGCCTTCTGGCTATGGTGGTACCACGCGATATCCAGCATAGCGAGCACATCGCGCTCCCGAAACGGCTTAATCAGGAAACCATACGGCCCGGTCATCTTGGCGGCTGTGAAAACACTTTTATCGGAATTTGCCGACAGGTAGACAAAGGCAATGCCTCTGGCTTTGAGAATATGGGCTAAATCAATGCCTGTTCGTTCTCCTTTGAGAAATATATCTAACAACACAAGATCCGGTACCTGCTTATCGATGATGTCAAGCGCATCGTCGACCGACCGGGCAATAGGCAAGACGTGGTAATCAGCTTTTAAAAGAATAAGTTTAAGGTTGTTGGCTTCAATGAATTGATCCTCAACGATTAATAGGGTGTCCTGCATAAAATTGACTGGATGAACGCTTGCACTAAGAACGTATTTCTTGTTTTCCGAGATTCAGTTTCTTCATTTTTGAATTTAGCGTACTAGGCGGAATACCTAATAGCGTGGCGGCCCCATTCTGCCCATGAATCTTACCGTTACACAGTTTAATGATCCGCAGAATATGAGCCCGTTCGTTTTCATGAAGCGTTGTAATTTTTCTATCGGGAAACAGTTGTTGCTCTTGTAACGCTGGATTTGTTCTTGGAATATCCACGATCTTCAGCGTATCGCCTTTGGTCAGCAACACACTCCGTTCGATGAGGTGTTCCAACTCCCGAATGTTACCGGGCCAGTGGTAGCGCTGCATGTCCCGAAGTACACTGCTGGTCAATGACTTTATCTCCTTGCCTACTCTGGTTGCGTATTGGCTGATAAAATGGCTGGCCAGCAAGGGAATATCCACGATTCGGTCGCGTAAAGGCGGTAAACGAATCGGGAAAATATTGATCCGGTAATACAGGTCACTTCGAAAATTGCCCAGGGCCACTTCCTTTTCGAGGTTTCGATTCGTAGCCACAATAATCCGGACATCAACCTTGATCGTCGCTTTTCCCCCAACTCGTTCGATCTCTTTTTCCTGCAGGACCCGGAGGAGCTTGGTCTGTAACTCCAAAGGCATTTCACCGATCTCATCCAAAAATAAGGTACCCTGGTTTGCCAGCTCAAACTTCCCGATTCGTTTTTCCAGAGCACCGGTAAAAGCGCCTTTCTCGTGCCCGAATAATTCCGACTCGACCAGATTGGCGGGTAAAGCCGCACAATTTACTTTCACCATCAGCTTCGACTTTCGGGGCGAATTATCATGGACAGAACGGGCAACGAGTTCCTTGCCGGTACCCGTTTCGCCCAGAATCAACACGGTGCTCTCGGTGTAGGCTACCTGATGGATCAGCTTGAGAACGGCCTGCATGCCAACACTCTCGCCAATCATATCTGACCTGCTGGCGGGTAAGTCCAACGCATTCAGTAACTGAATTTTCTCATCCGCCAATCGTTCGGTGTAGTTCCTGATTTCTGCCAGTTGCTCCGAAATCCTATCCGTCGTGATCATGTTGGAAGCCATGGTGGCAAGCTGAGAACAAATGCTGAGAAACAGTTCCTCTTTCTCGCGAACCAGGTGGCTATGTTGGGTAAAGAAGGTAAGTATACCAATGACTTCATCTCCAACCCGAAGCACACAGCCGCCCATGTCAAGCAGCTGATTGTCAACACCTTCCTGTGAAAAATAAGTGTGTTCAGGATAAGCAGAATGCAGGGCTGCCGCATTAAAATAGCTGACGCCAGCTTTTGCAATCAGGGTATCGTAGATGCCATCATCGTTTTTGAACTGACTGTCTGTATCTGTCTGAAAGCAGGGGTGATTAAGGAGCAAAGACGACTGATCGAAAAGGATGAGCGACCGATAGCGAAGATCGGGCGTTACCGACCAGATCTGAACGTCATCTATGCCGAAGAGATCAATCAAATGCTCTTTGATGATTTTAGCCAGTTTTGCCCGATCCTGAATGGAGGCAATGGCATTGCTAAATTGTATAAATCGATTTTTCTCTTTTTCCCGACGCTCGTACTTTACATTAATAATGATGTTTTGAACCGATACCGACAACTGGCTGGCAATATCCTTGATCAGCCGGAGGGTACTTGTCGAAATCGTACGGTCGTGATCAAACGAAAGTATCCAAAAACCAAAAGCTTCACTCGCTCTGACGAATTTGGTCATCACGACCTGCCGGATACCACTATCATAGTTTATGGTTAAATAATCGGGTAAGGGGCGCTGACGACTTTGATGGTCCAGGTTAAAAACCAGGGGGTCATCACTCAGCAGGACCTTGTCCATAAATCCATCGTTGAGGGCATACCTACTGGATATCACCCGGGAATAGTCCGCATGATGTCGACTAATTGACTGGTAGTCAAGCATATAGGTACTGACAGTCGATTGGTCGCTGTTGATGGCGGACATACTCGTATGGGTAAACCCAATGACATCTTTAAGGCTTTTTTTAATCAAGTCCAGTAGGTCATCGTTGTTACGTACCGAAGCAATCAGGGCACCTGCCTGAATGATCATCTCCTGCCGGGCCATTCGCTTACGCACCTGTTCCTGATCAATCAGCCTGACTATGACACAGGCAAACTGGTGTAAAAACTGCCCAACTGCCGGGGAAGCCAGGTCCGTAATGGCGTTGTTATGCGTATAATTCAAGAACAGGAATCCGAAATTTTGGCCGTCAGCGTCAAGTGGATACACGGCTTTCTGCCGAATTCCGCAGTTCAGTTCCGCTTGCAGATGGGCCGCCTTATGCGCTACTGTAGTCAAAGTGTCCAGACCGTAAAGCGTCGGTTTTTTATCGGCCAGGGCTGTTCCGTAACATGCTGTATACACCGCATATGGCTCCGCATAGACGTCCTCGGTGATTGTGGATGAAAACGATTCTGATTCGTTGATGACCATCAAACAGCACCGGGTCTCCCCATCGCTTTGCAGGACGGCTATACAGGAAGCAGCCCCCAGGTATGACAAAAGCTTTTCCTGAACGATCCGGTGCAGATCAGTGAACTCCTTTGCATTCGTCAGCACACAGCTTACGCTGAACAGGTTGACGAGTTGGGCATTCTTTCCCAGCGCCAACATGCGTTCTTCGGCGAGCAGATGAATGACTGCCATATTGATGTTGACGGCTACCAGCTTTAGCCAGTCCACAAAGCCCGGCAGCAACTGGGATGCATCCTCGAAGAGCAGGAAAAGATTGCCAATGAAATCGTTGTTTTCCCGTAAAGAAAAGCTCAGCATCCTGGAACCCGGCGCAGGTGCATTACAGAGGTATTTCCCGACAAATGACCGATGCTTGTCAACATCGGTATTGAATTCTTTATAGCCCGACAGATCAGGGCTGTCGTCCATCAGAATCTCGGCAATGGAGAGTTCTTTCAGGTTTATTTGCGGAGAAAAAACAGCCTGTTCCTGTACTTGATCCGCTGTATGCAGCAGGTTATACAACTGATTGGTATCGGAATCCAGTATAAAAATAGCCGCCTGCACATAGCCGATCTCCGATTGAAGTATGGTGTTGAAAAGTCTGATCAGATCGGCCCTACGCTTAATGGACAGCAGTTCTATAGCCACTTTTTGGAGCCGTTCAGTGGCGTATGCATCACGTAGTAAAACCATGGTTGAGTAAGTTCAGCGGTTGAACGCTATCAAAAAGCCTGATTTTTAACAAAGCGGCTAGTAAAAATCAAGCCAAATTGTAAGTAGTTGATTTACAATGTATAAACAAATTATACAACCCGAATTATCACGATATATAGCGGAAAATCGAAAATTGATCACGAAATGTCATGATTACCCGATACGGACAAAACCACTACTTATAAAGTCAGGCTTAGCCAATTGACAAGTAGTTGTAAATCAATAGATTTGTAATAAATTCTACTGTGAAACCCGACGGCTGAATTCAAAAAAAGCTCAACGTAATCATGTTAACATCACCCTCACTTCCTGCCCACCGGTCTTTTCTCGGTTGGCTGCCGCTCCTGATAATACTTGGCTGGTTGGTACCGGAATTTGGTCATGGTCAGTTTTATACACCCCTACCAATCGTTCCGGAAAATAAGCTGGCTCCATTGCAGGCGCTTGTTCGGGAACCGTCCACATCGCTTCATACGCGTAACCAGGCATTCATCGATCTGGCGAATTTGTATTATAACAAACCGCTAAAGCGTTACAAAGACCTGGATAAAGCAGCCATGTATGCCCGCCGGGTCGACGTAACCGATGGGTCGCACCAAAGTCAGGCATTGAAGCAGCAGGCCATCACCCTGCTGGCACTCGTAGCCATTGACAGGAACGAGTTCAGCCGGGCCGAGAAGCTGCTGGAGCAGCTAAAGGGTCGTTTCAACGTGGATTTACGCTTGCGGTTAGCCTATGCCTACTGTGAAGCGGACAAGGATTTTAAACAGGACGACTGGTCGAAAGCCATCAACCTGGCTAAACAGGTTATTGATTCGAGTGCAAACATGCACGACGTTACCCGTGAGATCCTGGGCAGTCAACTCATTGCCCTGGTACATGCCAGACAGCAGGACACTACCGCCGAAAACGAGCTGCTCGCCATCGCTGATCGTTTAAAAAAAGCAGGCAGTGTCTATTACCCCAGTACGTATGCGGCCTTGAGTGAATACAATTACTACCTGGGTGATCAGTCACGGGCACTCGCTTACTCAATGGAGGCCGTTAAGGCAATGGCCACCACCAAAAACTACAGTATGGCGGGCGACATTTATGCCAACCATGCCATGATGTGGACCGATAACGACGCCCACGACAAGGCCTTATACTATATCCAGCTGGCTATCAAACACTATTCACAGCGGGCTGGACGCTATAATCTGTCAGATCCGGTATTCCTCTTTAATACGGAGTATATATATGGCAAGACCAGCAACTACAAGGAAGATTTGAGGAAAATGAAAAAGCTGCTCGCCAGCGTTCCCCCTCAAACCATCTCCGACCATATTTATCATAACGTGATTATGGGTTGCGTTTACCGGCGTATGAAAAAATACGCAACCTGTGAACTCTACTATAAACGGGCCTATACGCTTAGCAAAAAATACGGCGTCCACATGTTTCGCACTATGGTGAGTCTCGGGCAGTTGTATACCGATTCCAGACAGTTTGCCAAGGCAAGACCATTTCTGTACGAAGTGCTTCGATTTCCGGAAACCCTTCACGATAACAGCGTGAACAGGCACCTCCATTATATGACCTTTTTAACTGACTCGGCAACAGGTCATTATTTTGATGCCATCAAGCACTTAAGCGCATGGAGCAACAGCAGTTATTATAATCTTACCAGAATCAGAGAACGGGAGGTTCAACGGCTTCGTATCGCCTTCGAAGCGCAGCAAAAAGAAGATGAAATCAAGATCAAAAACCAGAATATCAAACTGCTGAACCAGAATGCAAACATTCAGGAAGAACGGCTTCGCAATGCCAACCTCAATATGGGAATGGCGGGCATCATTGTCCTGTTTCTAGTGGTCAGTTCGGCGTTGATCTTTTCAAAATACCAGCAGAACAGGCGGAACAGCCAGGCCATTGAGCAAAAGAATACCATCATTACAGAGAAAAACCAGCTGCTGGAACACTTACTCGATGAGAAAGAATGGCTACTGAAAGAAGTCCACCACAGGGTAAAAAATAATCTGCACACGATATTCTGCCTGCTCGAAAGTCAGGGCTCGTTCCTGGGCAACGATGCACTGAAGGCCCTGGAAACGAGCCAGCACCGGATTTACGCCATGTCGCTGATCCACCAGAAGCTTTACCAATCCGACGACATCACCACCGTCGATATGAAGAGCTATCTGGCGGAATTTCTTCTCTTTCTGGCAGAGAGTTTCGACCATTCAGATCGCATCAGGATTGTTCAGGAAATCGACCCGGTAAAGATGCCCAGTACGCAGGCGGTTCCTCTGGCCCTGATCATTAATGAAAGTGTAACGAATGCCTTTAAACATGCGTTTCCGGGAAACCTTAAGGGAGTTATACAGGTAAAACTTTACCAGTTGGGCAATAATCTGGTGCTTACGGTCGAGGACAATGGCATCGGCTGGAACGAGGGGATTTATAACCCTCAAAACTCATTGGGTATTCAACTGATGAAAGGATTAAGCGACGATTTGGGGGCGCAGATTCACTTTGACAATCACGAGGGAACAAGGGTTTCACTGGTCATGAAATATGAAATTGTCGAAGAAGAGAAAATGCACAGTTCCCTGTTAGCCTAGGTGAATCGTCTGTAACAAGAATTTATGGATGACAAAGGCGGCTTAGACCAGTCTTGCTTACAATGGTTAGACAGACAAGTTTGGGAAACTATGTCAAGTTATTCACAGGATACGGATCCATAAGTCGGATCTGGATTCCCTCAACAAAATTAGGCACCTGAGAGGCAACGATCTTCTCGTGGTTGAAGCATCTCTACCCGTTGGACTTACGTATCGCCGGGAATTAGTGGACCAACTACGGTAGATGAGTAGCTAGCTAAAGCGATTTTTTATCTAATGTATGTGTGAGAATGACGCCCTCGCGGGGCTCTCGCAGGAGGATACTTTTCTCGTTTATCAGTGCTTTTAAGGATTCGTTGGCCAGGGTATCCAGTAAACGGTACTTCAATTGAAACGTTTTGATCTTTTTGTTCGGCTGAACCCACTTCATAATCTTACAATGGCAATTGGCGTTTTCCGGTGTATTGATGATTTCTTCCAATGAACCCCCTTTTCCCTGTTTGATAAATACGTTCCGGATACCGATCATATCGTTACCGTCTCCCATATCGAAACTCCAGGTGGTGGCAATACTAGTGAGGTAGTGCTTCCCTTTGTCCAAGCGCAACAGGGCATGGATGGGCGATTCGACCGCACCGCTTTTGTTCTTCACCCGCGAATAGATAGACACGAGCCCCGGTGATTCAAACAGCATATAGCCGATGTGGTCGATGTTGGCGCCGTGTCGGTTAAAGATGAAATACCCGTTCTTATAGGTGATTTCCACCAGGTTGTTGGCCACCTGATGAAATCGGTTGGGGTCGTTTATCCTTGCCTGGGGGGCTCCAGTATAGTACAGCCAGATACCCGACAAACTATCAATCTCAGCCTGTGTGGGTTGGTATGGAAGGATATTCAAGTCATGCCGGATGGTTGCCCATTCGTTTCGATCGGCGATCCAGCGAGCCGTAACCAGTCCGAGTAAGGTCAGACAAATTAGTAGACTGACCAGCCAAATCTGTGTCTTTTTCCTGAAAGAAGCCTTCAGTTGGGTAGCTACCGCTACTTTTTCCCGCTGGCTGGTAGCCAATTGCTGTCGAAGGGATTCCTGCTCATCCAACTGCAACGCTACGGCCGCATCAATGCCTTCGATCAAATGGGTATCCTGCGGCTGCTCGGCAAACCCCTTTCGACCAATGCCATACAGATAAATGTAGCAGGCGTCGAGCAGAAACGACCGTGGGTTCGCCACAAGTTGATGGTAGGCATCTTTTACCTGAACCCCCGTTATGTCGTATTTCCGTTGGGGATAGTCCACCTGTTTGGGGTTAGGGTCGGGTGGGTACGAATCGTGGTTCAGGGCTTGGGCCGTGTTGGGCAATTCGTTACTGATCAAGCTAAGCAACCGGGCTATTTCTTCGTAATTTTTTGGATTTGTGTTCCGTGAAATGCGCTGACCCGTCGCGCGTTCGTACGTGTCGATGACTTTCGCAAGTAAGTACCCGACCTCCTCCTTACCCGTCTTTATTTTCATTTAATCTATTCGTTTTTAGACGTTTATGAAAATTCAATAACCTTACTTTAATTTCCTAAAGATACGGTTTCATTTAATAAGCCTGATACCGGTATATCTATACCCTAAATGAGATGATTATACAGAACGCACACATACATTTGACCTGCTCTTCTTTTTGTGCAAAGAAATAACGAATAAAACTTAATCGAAATACCTCGTCCGATAGCAGCATAAATCAGCTGTCAACGTTAAAACTCACAAGTCAGCATGTCTTTATTAAAACGGCCTAAGACCCGCTTAGGGCAGTTACTGTGTCTGTTTAGTTTTCTATGGACTCTTCCACTTCTTGCGGCCAAAGTCGATTCACTGGATGTACCCAGTGCGGTGATGAAAAAGAACCTGCGGGCGGTGGTCGTTTTGCCTGATTCCTATGCATCATCGGAAAAAAGTAAACGAACGTACCCGGTCCTCTACTTGCTTCATGGCGGCTATGGACACTTCAATGACTGGATCACCAAAACGCCGGACAAGAACCTGATTCACCGGCTGGCCGACCAGTATAATCTCATCATTGTAATGCCGGAAGGCGAGGTATTCAGCTACTACCTGGATAGTCCCGTTGTCAAGGACAGCCAGTTTGAAACCTACTTAACCAAAGAGGTTATTGATAAAATTGACAACACGTATCGTACCATTCACACCCCCAAAGGCCGGGTTATTACGGGTCTGTCGATGGGTGGCTACGGCGCCTTGTACCTGGCTACGCGTCACCCCGACCTCTATTGTGCGGCTGGCAGTATGAGTGGGGCGCTGAATCTGGACATGAACACCTGGAAACTCCCGCCCGATGCGTTCAAAAATATCCGAGCTGAATTTGAAAAGATTCTGGGACCGTTCAGCCAGTCACCTGACGGTTGGGCCGCTTATTCGGTAGTAGGTATGGCCGATGAAATGAAAACCAACGGGCTTAAACTGGTGATCGACTGTGGCGTGGATGATTTTCTGATCGAGCCCAACCGGGAGCTACATCGTCGGCTGGTTTTTAACCAGACACCCCACGATTACAGCGAGCGGCCTGGTGGTCACAGTTGGGACTTCTGGCAAAACGCTCTTGCCTATCAGGTGCTGTTTTTCAGCAAGGCGCTGAACGGAAACTAAGCCATAAACTTTCACAATCACCTCCCCCGATTCCCGAATTTTTGCCATAGACATTAACCAATTACCAACCATGAAAATAAAAACAACCCTTGTATCCCTGCTTGTGATCGTGCTGCCACTGCTGGCTGCTGGACAGACTAAAACCGAGTCGAACGACCCCATTTTAGCTGGTAAAAACATCGCTACCGTACCTACCGCATCCGGTTCGGTTCGAGGTTATATCCACAACGGCACCTTTACCTTCAAAGGCATTCCTTACGCCAAGGCAGAGCGCTTCATGGCACCCACAAAGCCTGATTCATGGACGGGCGTTCGCTCGTCGATGACGTACGGGCCGGTTTGCCCAATGGACGTCACCACAAGCACCTATGATGAAATTGAATTTCCCTTCCATCACAATTGGGGCTACACCAATGAAAACTGTCTGAGTCTGAACGTCTGGACACCCGAGATCAGCAAAGCCAAAAAGCGTCCGGTTATGGTTTGGTTACATGGGGGCGGATTTACGGCCGGTTCGTCGGTTGAGCTACCGTCGTATGATGGCGAAAACCTGACTAAAAAAGGGGATGTAGTTGTCGTTACGGTTAATCACCGCTTAAATGTGCTGGGTTATCTGGATTTGTCGGCCTACGGGGACAAATATAAAAACTCCGCCAATGCGGGGCTGATGGATCTGGTATCTGCCCTACAGTGGGTACAGCAGAACATCGACCAGTTTGGCGGTGATCCCGGCAACGTGACCATCTTTGGCCAATCGGGTGGGGGCGGCAAAGTAACCAGCCTCATGAATGCGCCTTCGGCGAAAGGCCTGTTTCACAAAGCCATTGTTCAGAGTGGCAGTTACATCACCAGCTTCACCGAAACTGATCTGGCCCGGAAAGTAAGTGCGGCTCTGCTCGATGAACTGAACCTACAGCCGAATCAGATCGATTCCCTGCAAAAAATACCGTACGAACGGCTCAATGCGGCCAGTAAAAAAGCCATTCGGACAGTAGCTGAGAAGTTGAAAGCCGACGGCAAATCAGCCGCCGGATTGGGCTGGGGACCGGTTCATGATGGCAACTTTCTGCCGTATCAGCCTAATGAACCAGCCGCAATAGCCCTGTCGAAAGCGATTCCACTGCTCCTGGGATCAACCAAAAATGAGTTTACGCCCTTCAATCCGGCCACCCGTAACCTGACACTGGAAGGGGCCAAAGCCAACCTGCAGAAAAAGTACGGCGATAAAGCCGACGCGTATCTGGCAGCGGTAAAAAAGGCGTACCCCGAGACGGTCAAACCGTCCGATTACACGGATATCGACGTCAATTTCCGCCCGCTCACGGTTCAGCAGGCCAATGCGAAAGCCATTCCGGGTGCTGCTCCTGTGTATATGTATCTGTTTACCTGGCAGTCCCCGGTAATGGATGGTGTCTATAAGGCCATGCACTGTATGGAAATACCCTTCGTGTTCGACAATATTGATCTCTGTGAAGAAATGACGGGCGGTGGTAAAGCCGCTCACACGCTGGCCGACAAAATGAGCCGGGCCTGGATTTCCTTTGCCAGAACGGGCAATCCAAACCATAAAGGCTTACCCACCTGGCCTGCCTACACGCCTGAAAACGGGGCGACCATGATTCTCGATAATACGAATCAGGTGAAAAACCATCCTGACAAAGACCTGTTGCAAATCGCAGCGGGAAAGTCGCTGTAAATTTTTCTGACAGGCTTTTTGTCATGCCGAAGAATGAGGGAT
>CAXTJJ010000174.1:0-10689 GCA_964244155.1 uncultured Spirosoma sp. | reverse complement strand
AGGTACGCCAAGGACAGGCCGATAACCCCAGAGTATCTATTGTAAATTCCAGTACAGTTCAGAAACTATACGAAGGCATTCGCCCTCAGTTTGATGCGTTCCGGCAGAGTGCCCACCGGTTGATGCGCTTGAAGCAGTATGAAGAAGTTAAAAATCCTGATATTCAGGCTAGTATTAAATTGATGCTGGCCAATGAAAAGCCCTTTTTAGAAAAGATGGACGGTATTGTCCGGGAGTACACCACCGAACTAAGAGCTAAATTAACCCTGCTGCAATCCATCGAATTGTACCTGTATATTTTCACCGTATCGGTACTGATTGGCATTGGCTTATTAATTTTTCGACCGGCTGCACAGAAACTCAAACAGACCTTTGCCCAACTTATTGAAGCCGAAAGCCAGACAACCGCTGCCAACAGGAAACTGCTGAATGCTAACCGGACGCTGAAAGAAACCCGCCAAAAGCTATTTGAGGCTACCAAGCTGCAATACCAGCAGGAGATCGATGAACAAAAGCTCCGGACGTCTTATCTAATAGCTGGTCAGGAAGAGGAACGAAAACGCCTGTCGCGCGAATTGCACGATGGATTGGGACAGATGCTCACGGCTATCAAGCTGCAAATTGAGGGTCTTGAAGCCAGTTTAGCCAGGGCCGCAGCATCTGAACAAGCCGGAGTAACTCCTCATACTAAAAATTTAAAAACGTTAAAAAGCCTGGTCACACAGACGATTCAGGAAACCAGAACGATCTCTAATAATCTAATGCCTAGTGTGTTAAGTGATTTTGGTATTATACCAGCCATTAAAATGATCGCTGAGCATGACCGAAGTGAATCCTTTGATATAACGTTTGAGACGAATTTTACACCCGCTATGCCTCGACTCAATAAAAACGTCGAGATTATGCTATATCGGGTAACTCAGGAAGCAGTGAGCAATGCAATTAAGCATGCCAAACCATCGCATATTCACATTGAGTTAAATGATCTCGGGCATACATTACAACTGCTTGTGAGCGATGATGGGCAGGGCTTTCAGGTGCCTAGAAAAAAACAGGAAAACAGTTCACCCAAGCAAAAGACGGAAATTAACGATGATACCCCTCACTCTTTAGAACTACGGCCCCCTTCTCAGGGTTTACAGAATATGCAGGAACGAACCAAATTGCTCAACGGCAAATTTAAACTTCAATCTGCGATTGGTAAAGGCACTAAAATACAAGTTAGTATTCCCTATAAAACGCAGTTTGCACCCCATGACACCTACTAGATTAATGCTGGTGGACGACCACTCAATCGTTCGCGACGGTATTCGGCTTTTGCTCGAACAAGCCGACGGCCTGGAAATTATTGATGAAGCCAACGATGGCGAAGAAGTGCTTGATAAGCTGAAATTACTTCAGCCTACACCAGCTCTTCTGCCTGATTTGATCCTGATGGATATTTCGTTGCCGGGTATGTCGGGTATTCAGACAACTCAGGTTATCAGCCGATTATATAAAAATGTGCGTGTGTTAATGCTATCCATGCATAATAATGAAGATTACATCCTTCGGTCAGTTGAAGCAGGTGCTTATGGTTACATTCTGAAGGATTCTTCCTCAGATGAGATGATTAAAGCCATTCGTACCATTGCCGCTGGCGAAAAATATTATAGCTCCCCGGTAGCCTCCATTATTTTGAGTGGCTATATGCAGCAGTTAAAGAAGGGAGATCGCCACGGTCGGGCCGAACGACAGTCAAAGCTTTCTAATAAAGAAAAAGAAATTTTGCAGTTCCTGGTCGATGGCATGAGCAGTCGCGAAATCGCCGAAAAACTTCAACTTAGCGTTCGGACGGTCGATAACCATCGGGCCAATATGATGCGTCGGCTTCAGGTACGCAATGCCGCCGAGCTGGTCAGAATGGCCGTGGAAGATAAGCTGATCTAGCTCTGAAAAATGGATACTGGGAAAATTGTGAACCTGAAAATTCTTTTTTAGGTTTGCTCTACAAACCGGCTATGAGCCGGTTTTCCATTTAGTGAATACTATATTAACTAGATAGGATTTGTGAACTAATAAAACCACTTAACTATGTCACTTCGCTTAGGAGATATTGCCCCCGATTTTGAGGCCGACACAACCCAGGGCCACATTCACTTTCATGAATGGCTTGGCAATTCCTGGGGAATGCTGTTTTCGCACCCTGCCGATTTTACGCCTGTTTGCACCACCGAGTTAGGTAGAACTGCTTTGCTGAAGGATGAGTTTGGCAAGCGGAATGTAAAAGTCATTGCTGTATCGGTAGATGATCTTGAGTCGCACAATCGCTGGACACCCGATATTAAAGAGGTGACGGGGTCAGAAGTGAACTTCCCAATTATTGCTGATGCAGATCGGACGGTGGCTACCCTGTATGACATGATTCACCCCAATGCCAGTGAAAAAACAACTGTGCGCTCGGTATTTGTCATCGGGCCCGACAAAAAAATCAAGCTGACCTTGACTTATCCGGCTTCAACCGGCCGCAATTTCAACGAGTTAATTCGTGTCATTGATTCGCTTCAACTAACCGCCGATTATCAGGTGGCAACGCCTGCCGATTGGCAACAGGGCGATGATGTTATTGTTACACCTGCTGTTACGAACGACCAACTGGAAGCTAAATTTCCTAAAGGTGTAACGTTTGTTAAACCGTATTTGCGTACAACACCCCAGCCTAATAAGTAATCCTGCTTTGGGCTTGTGGATGCATTCTTCCGGGTCAAAATCTGTTACCATTGCTTTATAAAGGCAGCGACGCAGATGTTGACCCGGTTTTATTTTAGCCATCTCAAATCGGACCATAGGCATACTATCTGTCTTTAACGAAGCTGGCCTAAAACCTTCTGGCCCGTCACTGAGTTAAATTCGCTGGTAATAACTAAAACAGCTTAGCGTTATGGCAAAAAATAAAAATAACAACCCCGAACATTCTGAAGGGCCAGTAGCAACAGCCATTGAAGAACAAACAGCCAAACTTCCCTCCGACATTTTCTTATGGGCTGCCTTAGGCTCAATGGGAGTTTCATTGTATTTGCAATCAATCAACAAGCGCGACAGAAGCCTGTTTATTGGGCAATGGGCAGCTCCTTTCCTGTTGCTTGGTTTATATAATAAGCTGGTCAAGCTGGAGGGCCATGATTAACTAAGATCAAGTGAAGATTTATAAAAAGCCCCCTGTAAACACAGGGGGCTTTTTATATGTGCAGTATGTTCATCGCTAATGCTGTATTTTTGGGGCTTTAATCAACGATCTGCATGAAAACCCGCGTCCTGTTTAATATCATCGTTCGACGATATGGTCTATGGATCGGGGCATTACTACTCATATTAATCACATTTTTTGTGGTTCGGTCACGTCGGGCTGCCGAGCTTGACTGGCAGTTTGTGCGGGCATTTGGTATTCGACTGCCTATGCGTTATGGTATTCATGGAATCGACGTATCCAGGCACAATGACCGCATAAATTGGGCGCGTGTTCGCGAGATGGAAGCCGACGGGGTCAGGCTCCAGTTCGTATTTATTAAAGCGACGGAAGGTGCAACGCTGGCCGATAAACATTTTACTAAAAACTGGCGCGAAGCCAAGAAATCCGCCTTGCGCCGGGGTGCCTACCATTTTTACCACCCCACCCGCGACCCACTTAAACAAGCCAACAATTTCATCCGAACTGTTGATTTAAGCGTCGGTGACTTTGTCCCAGTGGTTGACTTCGAGGTCATAAATGGTCAGTCAGATGAGACGATAATTAACGGGTTGAGGCTTTGGCTCGAAACAGTTGAGGAACATTACCATGCCCGGCCCATGATTTATACCAACGGTAATTTATACAAACGGTATATCAAGGGAAATCTCGATGAATACCCCCTCTGGATTGCCGACTATTCGGCTAAACACCTACGAAGTTACAATGCCGATAAGCTGTACCTCTGGCAACATAATCAGAGTGGGTGGGTGCATGGTATTCGGGGGCAGGTAGACTTCAATGTGTTTGTAATGGATGAAGACCGCTTGAAGGATATTTGTCTATAATTTATAACAGGGACTGATTCATTGGCGAATGGTATGTTGTACAGAAAAAAGTTCTGAAAAAATCTTAAGAAGTTCGTTTGGTCAGATAACACTAGTATGTTCAAAAGTCCCTAATTTGGTGGAGTTACTTCGACAATCTGACTAAATACCTCTATGATTCAAAAAGTTCTCTATTCGTTTATGTTTGTTCTGGTTTTGGGCTTGACAGCCACCCAGGCACAAACAATCCCCACTCCTAAAGAGCATTTTGGCTTCAACATCGGCGATGACTATCAACTCGCTACGTACACGCAAACCGAGGCTTATTTCAGGAAAATAGCAGCAGCTTCCGACCGGGTGAAACTGGTTGACATTGGCCTGACGGAAGAAGGTCGTCACCAGCTAATGCTTATCGTTTCTTCGCCCGAAAATCTGAAGAAACTAGACCGATACAAGGAAATCTCCCAGAAACTCGCCCGCGCTGAAAACCTCACCGACGAACAAGCGCACACGATGGCGAATGAGGGTAAAGCCATTGTCTGGATTGATGGGGGCCTGCATGCTACGGAAACCGTCGGTACACATCAGCTCATCGAAACGGTTTATCAACTGACGAGCCGCAAAGACCCTGAAACGATGCGTATTCTGGATAAGGATATCATTTTGCTTACCCACGCCAATCCCGACGGCCAGGAAATCGTTACGAACTGGTACATGCGCGAGCCCAAAGCCGAAAAACGCGTACTGGATAACCTGCCAAGGCTATACCAGAAATATGTTGGCCATGACAACAACCGCGATTTCTTCATTATGAACATGAAGGAAACCCAGAATATTGGCCGTCAGTTGTTTGTCGAATGGATTCCGCAAATCATGTACAATCACCACCAGAGCGGTCCGGCGGGGTCGGTGCTGGCAGGACCACCCTATCGTGACCCGTTCAACTACGTGTTCGATCCATTGATGGTAACGGGCATTGACGCCCTTGGTGCTGCGATGATTAACCGCCTGAATGCCGAAGATAAGCCAGGTTTTACCCGTCTTGGGGGTTCCGTTTTCTCGACCTGGTATAACGGCGGCCTTCGTACAACGACGCACTTTCATAACATGATTGGCCTGTTGACAGAAATCATTGGTGGCCCAACGCCAGAAGATATTCCTTTGGTAACCAAACGGTTGATCCCAAATGGAAATACGCCTTTCCCGGTTACACCTCAGAAGTGGCATTTCAAACAATCAATCGACTATTCGATCTCACTGAACTATGCGGTCTTGAATTATGCGGCTCGTTATGGCGATGAACTGCTGTTCAACATCTATCGGATGGGTAAGAACTCCATTGAGCGGGGTAGTCGGGATTACTGGGCTCTTTCACCCAAGCGTATCGACGCTATTGATGATGCTTTCAAAAACGATCCTAAAAAAGTTGTTCCGCCTACCAATGCGGCTCTGGCTCAGTATGGTTTTGTGCCACGCGGAGGTGGTATGCCGATCAAGTATTATGATACCATCATGAAAGCGCCGGTTCTGCGCGACCCACGTGGGTTCATCATTCCGGCCAACCAGCCCGATTTCGCGACGGCGGTTAAATTTATCAATGCGCTGGTTAAAACAGGCATCCAAATTCAGCAGGCTACTGCCGACTTCACGGTGGCGGGTAAAAAATATCCGGCTGGTTCCTATGTTGTTAAAACCGATCAGGCATTCCGTCCGCACGTACTGGATATGTTCGAACCGCAGGATCACCCAAATGATTTCCAGTATCCGGGTGGCCCGCCAGTTCGCCCATACGATGCTGCCGGCTGGACACTTGCTTACCTGATGAACGTTAAGTTCGACCGTATTCTGGATGGTTTTGATGGCCCATTCAAAAAATTGCCCATTGGCGAACTTCAGTCGCCGGAAGGACATGTAAACGGTGCAGCCAGCGCGGGTTATGTATTAAGTGCCAAGGCCAACAATTCCTTTATTGCCGTCAATGATTTATTGGCATCGGGTGTTGAAGTATATCGCTTACCCAATGGTGTTGGCGAAAAGTCGACAGTTGAGGCTGGTGCTTTTTTTGTTCCAGCTTCTGCTAAAGCAAAATCGTTGCTGGACAAGTCGGCTAAAGAGCTTAGTCTGGAAGTAAGTGGCCTTTCCAAGAGGCCAACTACGGCGATGACCAAAGTATCGCCGATGCGGATTGCCCTGTGGGATTCGTATGGTGGATCGATGCCATCGGGCTGGATTCGCTGGCTGATGGAGCAGTACCATTTTCCGATGAAAGTTATTTATCCTAAGGATATTGATGCGGGAGATCTGCGTAAGAAATTTGATGTAATCGTTTTTGTTACTAGGGCTATTCCGCCAGTTGGGGCCAAGGATGATGACATCTTTGCCGCCCTGGAACGCGCGCCAAAGGAAGAAACGACTCCTGAAATGTACCGTCCCTGGATGGGCAAAATTACAGCCGACAAGTCGATTCCTCAGATAAAAACATTTATGGAGTCGGGCGGAACGGTTGTGACCATTGGCAGCAGTACAAATCTTGCCTACCATCTGAAACTGCCTGTTAAAAATGCACTTACTGAAATGACCGCCAGCGGGCAGGAGCGACCATTACCGGGTGAGAAATATTATATTCCCGGCAGCGTATTACGGGTTAGTCTGGATTCTACACAACACGCTACCTGGGGTTTACCTACTCAGACGGATGTTTACTTCGATGCTAGTCCAGTCTTCAATCTGGCCCCCGAAGCCATCGCCAAGGGCACTGTGGTGCCTCTTGCCTGGTTTGACACCAACAAGCCACTGCGTAGCGGTTGGGCCTGGGGACAGTCTTATCTACAGGATGGTGTTGCCGCCTTTATGGCCCCGGTGGGTTCCGGAAAATTCTATGCATTTGGCCCGGAGATTACTTTCCGCGCCCAATCTCAGGGAACGTTTAAACTACTGTTCAACCAGCTTTACACGCTCAAGTAGTGGTTGAATCAAGTAAATGGTTAACTAGTTTTCTGTAGGTAAGTCGTTATCTACCAGCCCATTCATTAATCGGTCATTTACCTGATTACCTATTTACTAATACTTAAAATACTTTTTGTTGATAGTGACGCGGGTTTCCGCCCGCGTCACTATCAACAAAAAAGCCTGACCAAATTTGGTCAGGCTTTTTTGTTGATTAAAAGTTCTTCTTAGGTTATTGGTGATTGGTACTATGGTAAATCGGGATGCTGCTCCCTATGAGTTAATTTAATTGACCAATTACTTCAACACCTTTGCACTGGTACTTAATTCGAGTTATTGAGCTTATTCAGAAGCATTTTGTTGAACATCTGTTCGGTCTTATACAACTCGGCTAATTGTGCCGGACTGATGACTTTCAGGAACCGACTCATATATTCTTCGTCGAGATCGGCTAGTTTTTGCTTAGTGGCATTAACTTCCCGAAGGCCGTTCACTAATTGATTATCATTTAGGTTGCTGCGCGACGGCTCGTTATTTAATTGCCGAATGCGACGATTCAATTCCTGTTTCTTGGCGTTGTATTCATTGTAAACCGCCCAGAACTGCGGAGCTTGGTCGGTAGTCAAGTTCAGTCGGTTGGTAATTAAGCCAATCTTTGCTGATTCAATTTTCTGGCGTCCGTTGAGATCATTCTGCGCGTTGGCGAGTTGCGTCGTCATCAGCGTCAGGGCAATCATCCAGCCAATCCATATATGTTTCATCGTGGTAGAGTTAACCATGCTTTATAAATCAGGAACCCATATTCGGATTGTCGGAAAATACCTCATCCTTAATATGTTGCTGAATATCTGTAGGCTGTACGTTCAAATATTGAATCGCTGTTGTGTCATTCCCTAAGGACGAATGGAGCTGTTGGCTATCAGCCAGTTCATCAGCGCTGACTCCCTGCTCGTCCAGGTAAGCGGTTATAACCTCATTGCTTACTCCGGCTAGTGCTTCATTTGGCAGTGACTCCTGGCGTTGTGGTAAGGTTTGCCAAACCAGCAAGGCAATCAAACTAGCTCCAGCTAGCGATGCCGCCGTGCGCTGCCATGACCAGCTAATGTTAAATGCCGGTTTGGCTTTCTGTATTACACGTGCCTGTACCCGAGATGGCAGCGTATCGAAATAGCCATCTGGTGCCACAAACGGGTGTTGCCGCATCGGGTGCTCAGGTGGTAACTCGTCAAGCCGGAAGTGTTTGTCCTCGTTCATGATAAGTGGTGTGTGTACTACACAATTCTGTCTCAATTTAGGTATTTGACAGTGTTAAGCGGCTGAGGTTTAATCGGTCGTGTCAGTTTTTGTGATATAATCCTCGATTTTTTTGACGGCTAAATGATACGACGCTTTCAAGGCACCCACCGATGTACCGGTGATGTCTGCTATTTCCTCGTACTTCATGTCGTCGAAGTATTTCATGTTGAACACGAGCCGTTGCTTATCCGGAAGCTTCAATAGCGCCTTTTGCAGCTTCATTTGCACTTCTTCCCCACTTGGCTCAGTGCCCGATGTTACATAATCGGAGTTGCTTTCCAACTTCTCCATTAACTCACCTTCCACATCGCCAATTGGCAGAAAAAAACGTCGGCGTTTTTTGTTCAGGAAGTTAAGGCATTCGTTGGTAGCAATGCGATACACCCAAGTATATAACTGACTATCACCCCGAAACTGTTCCAGACTGTTCCAGACTTTTATGAACGTTTCCTGCACTAGGTCGTCGGCATCATCGTGGTCGATGACCATCTTACGGATATGCCAATATATTTTCTGCTGATACTTGCGCACCAGCAGATTAAAGGCGTAGTTCCGGCTCGACGGGTCGCGGTATTTGGCGAGGATTTCTTCGTCAGTCATTCGTTATTTGTAGAGACGCAACCCTTTGCGTCTCTACTATTTTCTTGCCATTACTTTCTTCACCTGCTCAACGATCTTGTCGGCGGTGAGACCGTACTTTTGCATCAATTGGTCGGGAGTTGCGCTTTCGCCGAAGGTGTCATGAACGCCAACGTATTCGAGCGGGGCTGGGTAGAAGCGGGCCAGAACCTGCGCTACACTGTCGCCTAAGCCACCGTTGATCATGTGCTCTTCGGCTGATACCGCACAACCCGTTTTCTTCACTGATGCCAGAATGGCCTCTTCATCTAACGGTTTAATCGTGTGAATGTTGATAATGTCGGCTTCGATTCCTTCTTCGGCCAGGATTTCACCCGCTTTGATGGCTTCCCAAACAAGGTGACCCGTGCAAAAGATCGACACGTCTTTTCCTTCGTTCACTGTCCATGCTTTACCAATCTCAAATTTCTGATCGGCAGGGGTGAAGACTGGAATCACTGGCCGCCCGAAGCGCAGGTAAACCGGACCTTCGTGCTCGGCAATGGCAAGGGTAGCGGCTTTGGTCTGGTTGTAATCGCAGGGATTAATGACAGTCATGTTGGGCAGCATTTTCATCATGCCCAGGTCTTCCAGAATCTGGTGCGTGGCGCCATCTTCACCAAGGGTCAAGCCCGCGTGGGAGGCACAAATCTTAACGTTCTTGTTCGAATACGCAACCGATTGACGAATCTGGTCATAAACCCGACCGGTAGCGAAGTTGGCAAATGTTGTGGCGAAAGGAATATGACCGCCAATGGTAAGGCCCGCCGATACACCGATCATGTTGGCTTCAGCAATACCGCACTGAACGAAACGCTCCGGGTTTTCTTTGATGAAAACATCCAGTTTGAGCGATCCGGCTAAATCGGCTGTTAAGGCAACAACGTTAGGGTTGGTGCGGCCCAACTCGGCTATACCCGCGCCGAAGCCCGAACGCGTATCCTTTTTCTCTGTGTATTCGTATTTTTTCATGGTATGTAGAGACGTAACACCTTACGTCTATTAGTTCGCCGAAGCGAGGGTTTGCAATTTGGTCAAAAAATAATTGGCACTGGGACAATTTGGGTGCCGGGCTGCATTTTCGATGGTGAAGCCATACTTCAACATACGCCGGGCGAGCATCTGTTTTGTGCCAATGCCTCGCTGGGTTTTTAATTCAAACAAGCGCTTTAGTGTAACAAATGGGTTTTGTTCCGCTTCTGGATTGCTAAACTCAAAAGTATCTTCTGAAAATAGCCTGCGCAACGTAATTGTATCACCCAAAAACCAAGACTCAATCTGCTTTACTGCAACAATCACAATTTGATTATCCTGTTGAGTTATGCGCTGACGTGTTACAGTTATGCATTCATCTTGATCAAGGTCTGTAATAACAACAATGATATTAGCTCCATTCCTAAATAGTGTGTCGCGAATATCTCCTAAACGATGAGGAAGTAGATTGCCACTTCCAGCAACATCAAAAACTGGATGAACGCATCGCAATCCATTTTGGATTAGCCAGTCTTGAAAACTGGCTGATTCAATAATATCTTGTTCTGTTTTTCCTTCACAGACAAAACCGATATTTACCACGGAAGCCCACCTCCGAAAGCATTCATTAATAAAGCTTCGTCCATTCGCCAACTTTTAAATTCATCCTTTGAAATTTGCTTGATGCGAGTGGCTCCCTGTTTTTTGTCAACGATAACCATTTCCTCTGGTTTTAACCGGGCTATCATTGATTGCGAGTGCGTATTTAGCCAAATATGATGACCACGTTCTTCACACATTGTTCGGAAGAAATCGATTTACTCA
>CAXTJJ010000173.1:0-10729 GCA_964244155.1 uncultured Spirosoma sp. | reverse complement strand
CAGGGCTTTGGTTTTATATTCTTCGATGGGTATCGCCCTTATGCCGTAACCGAGATTTTTTACGAAGTGATCAAAGACACAACCTTCGTTGCCGATCCGCACAAAGGCTCCCGCCATAACCGGGGCATGGCCATTGACCTGTCGTTGTACGACCGAAAAACCGGAAAACGCCTGTCGATGCCATCCGATTACGACGAGACTACTCCTCGTGCTTTCCAGTCCTACATGCAGTCTGACAGTGCCTCGCTGGCTCACCGGGCTGTTTTACGGTCGGCAATGGAACAGGTAGGCTTTGCCATTTTCCCCTGGGAGTGGTGGCACTATGATTTTAAAGGCTGGGAAAGCTGCTTCACTTACGATTTGTCGCATGAAGCAATTCGCAAGGCCAATAAAAAGTGATCGGTCGTAGCACGGGTGTAAACCCGCGTAGCCGAAGGCTAGTTAATTCGAGTTATCGTTTTGCCTTCTACGCAGGTTTCCACCCGTGCTATGTAGTACAAAAACGGCCGCTCATCAAGACGATAAGCGGCCGTTCTATTGAAAATTGGTATCAGATTACTCTTTCAAACTTTTCAGATACGCAATGCTTTTAGGCATTTGTTCGTATTCATGATTGCTTTCATCTTCAATATAGTAGTGCTTCACACCGGCTTTCTTGGCGAGACGCAGAATTTCAGGGATGTTCACCTGACCATCACCCAGGGTTACGTCGTTTTCGGCAGGAGTACCACCGGTCAAATCACCTTTTATGCCCTTTTTAAGGTCTTTCAGGTGCATCAGTTTGTAGCGGCTACCGTATTTTTTCAGCAACGCAACGGGGTCGGCTCCGCCATGCTGTGTCCACAAGATATCCATCTCGAATGAGACATATTCCGGGTTGGTATTCTTGACAATGTAGTCGTATAGAGTACCATCTTCATACGGATGGAACTCGTAGCCGTGATTGTGGTAGCAGAACGTAAGGCCATTGTCTTTCAACACCTTGCCCACCCGATTGAAATCCTCAACAGCTTTCTTGGCATTATCGAGATTAAAGTTGGCCTTATCATGAGGAATCCAGGCAACCATCACAAAGGAGGCACCTAGTGCTTTTGCTTTATTGACCACATCCATGGGGTCTTTCACGATCTGCTCGTAGCCAGCCCCCGTTGCTGAAATTTTGATACCCCGCTTATCGCAGAGTTTCTTGAATTCTGCCTCGGTCATGCCCTTGGGTGCGCCCCCTTCCATGTCGGTAATACCCAGCGCCTTGATGGTATCCAGGGTGGCAATAACACTCTTCGGAAAACTGGCCCGATAGGTATACGACTCAACACCTAACGGAAATGTATAAAGTGGTTTACCTTTCTGGGCAAAGCCGTCGGTAAAGCTTAGCGCAATTGCTGTTGCCAGGCACAACGAGAAAATGTTTTTTTTCATGGTTTATCGGTTTTATCGGTCTCTCGTAAAGGCGGACTTTACCCTAATTTTACTTATACCCACCAACCTGATTCCAGTAGATTCATTCTGTTATATGCTCTTTTCTACATGCAACGACGAACGTTTATTCAAAACACGGGTTTGCTTACGGCAGCCCTCAGCACCGCCGGACCGGCACTTTTGGCCACCCCGGTACAACAAGCCACGGCAAAAAACAAACTACCGAAATGGAAGGGCTTTAATTTGCTGGATTTCTTCTCGCCCGACCCGACCAAGAGCCGACGCGCTACCGAGGAAGACCACCTTAAATGGATGCAGGATTGGGGCTTTGATTTCGTTCGGCTCCCGATGGCCTACCCTTACTACCTCAAATTCGACCGGAGCCGCAACATCACACCCGATGAAGTCTATCAAATTGACCAGCAAGCCGTTGATCGCATTGACCGGCTGGTCTCAATGGCGCATAAGCACAAGCTGCATGTGAGCCTGAACCTGCACCGGGCACCGGGTTATTGCGTCAACGCGGGTTTTTACGAACCGTACAACCTCTGGACCGATCAGGCGGCTCTCGATGCGTTTTGCTTCCACTGGAATATGTGGGCTAAACGGTATAAGAATGTGTCGTCGCAGAAAATCAGCTTCGACCTTCTGAACGAACCCAGCCTACGGGCCGATATGAACGACCAGCACGCCAAACACAGCACCGTTCCGGGCGAGGTGTATCGAAAGGTGGCGTTGGCAGCTTCGGCCGCTATCTGGAAGGAAAACAAAAATCATCTCATCATTGCCGACGGAAACGATACGGGTTCGTCGGTAATACCATCCATTGCCGATCTAAACATCGCTCAAAGCTGTCGGGGCTACAATCCGGGAATCATATCGCATTACAAAGCCCCCTGGGCCAACAAAGATCCTGAGCACCTGCCAGAACCCAAATGGCCGGGTCAGGTTGGCGATAAGTACCTGAGTCGGGCCATGCTCGAAACGTTTTATCAACCCTGGATTGAGCTGGTAAACAAAGGTGTTGGCGTGCATTGTGGCGAGTGCGGTTGCTGGAACAAAACACCCCACGATGTGTTTCTGGCCTGGTTCGGCGATGTGCTCAGCATCTTATCCTCTAACGGTATTGGCTTTGCGCTTTGGGAGTTCATCGGTGATTTTGGCATTCTGAACTCGGGCCGTGACGACGTTGCTTATGAAGACTGGCACGGCTATAAGCTGGATAGAAAGTTGCTGGATCTGATCAAAAAAGTATAAGCATTCTGGTACACATGGCGTTTGGCTGAGTGCAGTAAGATTGTACTCAGCCAAATGCTGTTTCTTTTTATTCGTGAGACCATGATCAACAACATGGCTCATTTCTGCTCCAGATGGGTCGCCCTTGAGCACGACCTTTCCTCTCCTCTCAAAAAATTTTCATCATGCCTTGTAATGTTTTGCTGACACAGTCGTCTTTGTCAGTGAAATGGATCTACAAGCTTTCAAACAACGGATACTGCCTGTTCAGGGGCGCCTTTTTCGATTGGCGCAGTTGTTTCTGCGCAACCGCGAAGAAGCCGAAGATACCTTGCAGGATGTGTTGTTGCGATTGTGGACGAATCGGCAACAGTTAGATACCTACCACAGCGTTGAAGCGCTGGCGGTACAAATGACCAAAAACATCTGTCTGGATAAGCTGAAAGCACACACGAAGCAAAAAACGACTAGTGAAGTCGACGCCCTTAACGTACAAACCAGCGGGGTTTCGCCTTATCAGCAAGTGGAGCTATCCGATAGTGCCGACCTGATTCATCGACTCATCAACGACTTGCCCGATCAACAGAAGTTCATTCTTCACCTACGTGATGTGGAGGAATATTCTTTCGAAGAAATCGAGCAGGTAACCGGGCTTAGTATCAATAACATCCGGGTGATTTTATCGCGGGCACGTCAGCGCCTGCGAGATAACTACCTAAAAACCAACAACTATGAAGCCGAACATTGAGAAGCTGCTGGAACGATATTATGAGGGCGAAACATCGCTGGAGGAAGAAAAACAACTTCGTGAATTTTTCCGGCAGGAAACCATTCCCGCTCATTTGCAGCCCCATGCCGGGCCGTTTCGGTACTTTGCCAACGCCCGCAAAGAACATCCGTCGCTGGCATTCAGCACCCAGCTAGCCGCTAAATTGAATACACAGGAAACCACTCGCTTCCGTACTCTAACCAGTTGGAGTTTACGATTGGCGGCAGGTGTGTCACTGTTGATTATCGGGTTCGCCGGGGGCGTCATTTATAACAACGGACGCTCGGCTCAAACAAGCGATCAACCGTACAATGCCGAACCTGTACTGGAAATGAAAAAGGTACTGGCGTTTGAATCATTACCCAAAACATCGGCGAGTGATCGTATCCAGGCAGTCAATCAAAGCTATGAATTGACCCAGGCAGACCGGGATATAACGCAATTACTCATCAACACCTTAAACTTCGATGCCAATGTGAACGTCAGGCTGGCGGCCTGCCAGGCATTAGCCCGATTCGAGAACGAACCCGCTGTACGGGACGCGCTTATTCAATCCCTACAGATTCAAACTGATCCCAACATTCAGATAACACTTATTGAATTACTGGTCGCTATCAAGGAAAAGCGAGCCGTCGACGAAATGCAGCGACTGGCCCAGAGCCAGCAAATACTCGATGTTGTACGACTGAAAGCCAAAGAAGGCATCAGCCGACTGAATCATAGCACAAATTCACCATCGTGAGTCCTGCAAATTGTCTTCAACAGCCTCCTGCTGTTGGGCGACCCTATACTTCAATAGCAGGAGGCTGTTGGAGACATTCTACACACAAATAACCAAGTTCATGAAAAAAATTATTTTGCTGAGTGCCGTTTTGCTGGGCAGTTACACGGCTCTACAGGCGCAGGAATACAAGGCCAGATTAGCGAATAACAAAGACCGGAAGGTAACGATTGAGATGGACGCCAGCTCACTCAAAATTGAAGGTCATAACAGCGACGATGTCATCATACAGGCATCATCTGGGTACGAAGCTCCTCCCGAACGCGCTAAAGGGCTCAAACCGATTTACAACAGTGCCGTTGACAACTCAGGAATAGGGCTGGCCGTAACGACAGAGAACGGCGGCTTGAAAATTGAAAAAGCCACGCGTAAACCCATTAAGTACACGATTAAACTCCCCCGTAAAGTTGCGATCCTATATCAGCAAGTAAACTGGCAGGGATCGGAGATCAGCATTAGCAATATGGATGGCGACCTGGAAATCAAAACCAACAACGCATCTATTGACCTTACTAACGTGACGGGACCTGTGGTGGCGAACACGATCAATGGAGAGGTAAAAGTTATTTACTCCAGTTTGAATCAGGAAAAGCCAACCGCCATTTCGACTATCAATGGGCCGGTCGACATCACCTTGCCCGCCAATGCCAAAGCCAACTTAAAACTCCGGTCGATCAACGGCGAGATGTACACTGACTTTGATCTGGGCCTGAAAACATCGAAAGATGGCATGTCGAAAGTAGGCGGTGGGCATGACATCGACGGTATGACAAACGGGGGTGGCGTTGAAATGCAGCTCAAGACGATTAGCAGCAATATCTATATCCGGAAACAAAAATAAGCCCTTTCTCTCTTCTGCCTCATGAAAAAGATACTACTCCTCGTCCTGCTTGGTCTATTCATCCGCCCGGCGGTGGCCCAAAAGATTATCGAAAAAACGCTGTCAGTATCCTCCGGCCAGCTCGTAAATCTAAACCTGAAATTTGCCGATAGTATTCAGGTGCGTTACTGGGACAAACCCAACGCGCTGGTCAGGATAGCCGTTACCATTAATGGAGGCAAATTGAATGAGGCTCTATTGGTAACCACCGGCTCCACGAGCCAGGAAGTCAGCCTCAAAACGGATTTTGATAAAGAGCTAATCAAACAAGGCAGGGAAGAAGACTGCCCCGGCCAGCGTCGCTCGGTGAATATGGACCGGGATGGCAAGCACTATGCACTATGTAGTGAAATCAACTACCACGTATTTCTGCCCCGACAGGCACAACTGAAACTCGAAACAATTAATGGCAACATTGATATTCAGGGTGCTACAGGGCCGGTATTTGCCAAAACCATCAGCGGCTTCGTCGACATGAGCTGGCCAAAATCAAAGGGCGCCAATGTAGCAATGCAGACCATCACCGGCGAAGTATATTCCAACCTGGATATAGACTTCAAGAATAAGAAACAGAAAAATCCCATTGTGGGCTATCTGCTCGAAGGAACGCTCAACGGGGGCGGTCCCTCCGTTCGGCTGGAGTCGATCAGCAACAATGTTTACCTGCGGCAGAAAGATTGAGTGCATTCAAACAGGGCTTTAGTGCCGACCGTCCCGGTCGGCACTAAAGCCCCAGGCACACACAGCTTTTTTTGTATAGATTCGGTATGTTTTGCCGAGCGACTACTTATTAGCTTTATAGTAGTTGCCCACTCATACTGCATGAATCTCCGTCATATTGCCTACTGTTTTGGATTAATTGGGTTTATCACCTCCCATCCCTACGCCCAATCGACCGGCAAGGGCGACCGGATTACGGGACCTAATTTCGCAACCCGAAGTCCTATATTGGGCCGTCATGGCATGGCTGCTACCAGCCATCCGCTCGCCACACAAATTGCGCTGGACATTCTTAAGCAGGGCGGAACGGCCGTTGATGCGGCCATTGCCGCCAATGCCGCCCTGGGCGTTATTGAACCCAATAATGGTGGGATCGGAGGTGATCTGTTTGCACTTGTCTGGTCGGCTAAAGACCGCAAATTATATGGCCTTAACGCCAGCGGCCGCTCGCCAAAAGGGTTATCATACGATTCCCTGAAGACAATTCTGGGCAAACAGTCACAAATTCCTCTTTACGGCCCATTATCAGTATCCGTCCCCGGCACGGTCGATGGCTGGTTTACCTTACACCAGCGCTTCGGCAAGTTGCCCATGCGTACCCTGCTGACCCCAGGCATCCGCTATGCCCGCGAGGGCGTTCCCGTGCCGCAGGTGATTGCCTACTCGTGGCAGGTAGCCGCGGCTCGTCTGGCGACCAATAAAACTGTTGTTCAGGAGTTTGACAATTTTCGCAGGACGTTTTTGATCAATGGCCAGGCCCCTGTCGAAGGGCAGCTATTTCGGAATCCGGACCTGGCCGCTACCTACGAAAAACTAGCGCAAGGTGGGCGGGATGCGTTTTACAAAGGCACTATTGCCGACGCCATTGACCGCTATGCTCGTCGAACGGGTATTCATCTGCGCAAAGCCGACCTGGCTGCACATCACAGCACATGGGTGAATCCGATTTCAACGAATTACCGTGGGTACGATGTTTTTGAATTACCGCCCAACGGGCAGGGAATCTCGGTTCTGCAAATGCTGAACATTGTTGAAGGTTTCGACCTGAAACGTATGGGGCATAACAGTGCCGAGTACCTGCACGTGCTGGTCGAAGCCAAAAAGCTTGCCTTTGAAGACCGGGCCAAATACTATGCTGACCCCGACTTTACCAAAGCCTCGACAAGCTGGTTACTCACCAAAGATTACGCAGCTTCCCGACGGAAATCAATCGATCTGAATAAAGCCTCCGAACGTCTGGATGCGGGTGATCCGGCTCTCCGGGCGGGCGATACCGTTTACCTGACCGTGGCCGATAATGAGGGTAATATGGTGTCGCTGATTCAAAGCAACATGCTGGAGTTTGGCAGCGGCATGGTACCCGATGGACTGGGATTTGTCTTTCACAATCGGGGTACCAGCTTCACCATGAAGCCTGATCATGCCAATGTGTATGCGCCCGGGAAAAGGCCATTCAATACAATTATTCCCGGTTTCGTCACTAAAAATGGTGAGCCTTTCTTGAGTTTTGGCGTCATGGGCGGAGCCATGCAGCCACAGGGGCATTTGCAGGTACTATGCAACATCATCGACTTTGGTATGAATGTACAGGAAGCGGGCGATGCGGCCCGGTTTAGTCATTCGGGCAGTAGCGAACCCATCGGCACGCTCATGACCGATGGTGGCCGGCTGGCGTTAGAGAGCGGCATCTCCGCCCAGGTTAAAGCCGAACTCGAAAAGCGAGGTCATCATCTGGCACCAACAGATTTCTTCGGCGGATATCAGGCCATCCTGTGGGACTCCGTGAATCGAACGTATAAGGGTGCCACCGAGATGCGCAAAGATGGCCAGGCTGCCGGCTATTAGCGGCTGTGCTCAAGTCTATTCTTCAGTATAAAAATGTTGCATTCAAGGTAAGTTTGTTCGCTAACTGAATTACCTTGCAGTTGCACAGGGGTTGATAATTCGCTACGTATTCTGTAGAAAAATATAACCATTGGCTAGTAAAAAACGTAGCGTACATACCAGATAATCAGCACATGGCATAGATTTGGCGGTACGTTCATTATTAACACAATTTATAATAACTCAATCAAAAATTATGGCAGCCCTGGCAGATCGAATCGCAAGCTTTTTTAGTGGAAACGATTCCAATACGGACGAAGGATTACGGGACCTGTTTATTAGTGAATTAAAGAGCGTGTACTATGCCGAGAAGCGGGCCGTCGATGCGCTGGGCGACCAGGCAGAGGCCAGTACGACCAACGAAGTAGGTAGCGCATTTGTCAATCATCAGAACGAAAGTCGGGTACAGGTGGAGCGATTAGAGGAGATTTTCAGGATCATTGGCATCAAAATAGCCACTCATACCTCCGATACCATCGATGGCCTGATTAGTGACGCCAAGCGGGTCATCTCGGAAACTGAGCCCGGTTCGCTAACACGTGATGCCGGACTGATCATTGCTGCTCAGAAGATCGAGCATTACGAAATTGCAGCCTATGGCTCTCTATTAACGTTGGCCAAGACGCTCGATTTCAGCCAATCGGCGGAGTTGCTCGCCAAAACATTGGAAGAAGAAAAAGAAGAAGATCGCAAATTGACAATTCTGGCCGAATCATTTGTCAACAAGCGTTCCAGAGAAGAAGAGGAAAAACACCCCGGCAGTCACCATGCCAGCCGTCATATACCCGGTTCGGACTCGAATGTTACGCTGGGCGGGCCACTGGGTATTTAGTAGTTTAGGGTATACTCTTCTGTGTTCTATGTATCAGACAGCATCCCTGCTGTCTGGCCGTCAGGGAAAAAACATCTAGGGCAGGGAAATTATGTGATTTTTGCCTGGCGGCCAGACAGCAGGGATGCTGTCTACTACAAACCTCCTGACAAGAGAAAAAATCTCACGGCCAGACCACGACTTTACGCTTCCGTTTCGACAGGACTGGGGTGCTTTCCGGTGGTTGACGATGATGGGTAGCCTGCTCATATGCATAGGCGAATCGAATAAGGGTCGGTTCGCTATACGGTCGGCCGAAAAACTGCAAACCGGCAGGTAGATTCTCGTAGGTAAATCCCATTGGCACCGAAAAAGCTGGAAAACCCGTTGGGGGCGAAAGGGCATTGTTGTTGGTTCCTGAAGGCGTATTCAAATCGCCAATGAGCCGGGGCGGGTAACTGAACGACGGATATACCAGCACATCGACCTGCGTGGAGTCCATAGCTCGAAGCAGAAGTTTCCGAAGCCGTTCGCGCAAGGCCAGATTTTTTGCCCAGCCTTTATGTGCTTCGGGCGCCAGTGTGTCGGCCTCTGCATCCAGCAGCGACTTTTCGAGATAGGGGTGAAACTGTCTCGATTTAATGATCGACGCCAGCGTTTTATGGGGAGCATTAGGCCCAAGATTGGCTAGATACAGATTGAAATCGCGCCGTAGTTGCGGAATGGTATCAAACGATTTATTAATCGTGTCCAGCTCAGGCACACGCACCGAATCAATCACGATAGCACCGGCAGCCCGAAGCTCATCCAACGCCTTATTAAACAGCGCATACACTTGTGGATCAGAGTTTTTGGGCATAATCATCTGCCGAAAAACGCCAATACGCGCCCCTTTCAACCCATTTTTATCCAGGAATTGCCGGTAGGTTTGCGGTCGTTTTCCTTCGCTGTACTTTGTCATGGTGTCGGCTTTGTCGTAGCCCGCAATGACATCAAGCACCCGCACGGCATCTTCCACCGTTCGGCAGATGGGGCCACCGGTATCGTTCGTCATGGCCAGGGGCGCAATGCCGTCGCGGCTTACAAGGCCTAGGGTTGGCCGAAATCCAACCAGACTCTGGTGTGACGCTGGTCCCCGAATCGAGCTTCCGGTGTCGGTGCCCAGCCCGATGGTGCCAAAATTAGCGCTAACGGCGGCTGCTGTTCCCCCACTCGACCCGGCGGTTGTCCGTTTGGTATCATAGGGATTCCGGGAATAGCCCGGCAAAATGGAGCTTACTGAAAACTGCCCCGACATGGCAAATTCGGCCAGATTGGATTTGGCGATAATAATAGCTCCGGCTTCCCTAATTTTCCGCACAACAAAGGCATCATCGGGCGGAATCGACTTCTTCATCGCCAGCGTACCATTGGTGGTGGGCATATCATAGGTATCGTAATTATCCTTCACGATAATGGGAATGCCATGCAATGGGCCCACCATCTGACCAGTTGCTTTAAAGAGCGAATCGAGCCGACGAGCTTCGGCCAAGGCTTTCGGATTGACCATAATGATGGCATTCAGGTAGGGTCCCTGTTTGTCATAAGCCGCAATCCGGTCCAGATAAAGCTGAACCAGTTGAACGGCGGTCAATTTGCCGGTCTGCATGGCTTCGTGCAGACTGGCTACGGTGGCTTCCTGCAGGTGCTTTGCGTTAAACGATTGTCCCTTTACCGAGGGAATCAGAAGCATACAAATGGTAAAAAGAGAAAGTATGTATTTCTTCATTTAGCAGAATAAAGAATAACTTTACAAACGTTACGATGACTTTTCCTCATAATAATAACTTAAAAGGCAGAATAAAGACGCATAAACACCAAATAGTCTAATTTCATATTCCTTTCAACACGTTTTATGGCTTACGTCCTCCCGATGAAGCGAATACCTACTCTTTTTGCTCTTGTACTAACCCCGATTTACATCACAAGTCAACCTCTCTTGGCTCAGTCAATACCCTCCAAAACGTCGCCGTCACCGGGTATCGACAAGCGGTATACGGACGAGGTGCAAGCACTGGCTGAACAGCCCGCCGTCAAAAAAGCCTTCCAGATTTTTATCGACCTGGAGCCTCAAACCAGTCAGGACCATCGTACGCTGGTCGAGACACCTTCTCCCCCATTCAAAGAAGACGTACGAGCGAAGAAATTCGCAGCCATGATGCGCGAAGCAGGGGCCGATTCGGTCTGGGT
>CAXTJJ010000172.1:0-10758 GCA_964244155.1 uncultured Spirosoma sp. | reverse complement strand
CTAACAATGGGAATCCTTTAGCGTCGGTTACGGCAAAAAGTAGAGGTGAAAACCAGCATCTTGCAGGCAGCCTGGCAACTGGTTCTGGAAGAGGGCTGGCAGGCACTTTCTATCCGCAAAATTGCCGATGCCATTGAGTATAGCGTTCCGGTGATTTATAGTCACTTCGAAAACAAGGACGCTATTTTACAGGAGTTCACGAAAGAGGGCTTCCAGTTGTTAACGGAAGAAGTAATTCGGCAACGGGATAGTCAGCCCGAAGCCAGCCAGCAGCTAGAGGCCATTGCAAGAGGATATTGGGATTTTGCATTTGCCCATAAAGAGTTCTACCAACTTATGTTCGGGTTAGGCATTCCCCGTTGTGAGCAAGTGAACCAGGTGGCCGAAATAAAGCAATTCTCAAATGTCCTGATTGGCGTTATTCAGGAAGTGATTAGTGCGAGCAAACAGCCGCAGGTCGATGCATTCCTGAAGTTCCACACCTACTGGTCAATTTTACATGGATTAGTCTCGATTCAGATGATCGACTCGAATGCTACCGAAAATCCGTGGAGCCAACTAGTGTTGAAGGATGCTGTTGACGGGTACATTAGAGCCTTGAACGGCTAATTTTTTTTGCTAATCGCTAACACTGTTAGGGTTTATATCGGCGTAAGTAGATAACTTGGTTTCAACGCCTAATAGTCGTTTTGTTTTCTGAATTCACCATAAAAAGTATAAATAACTCACTCAATCAATTACAATCATGGCAACTACAAAATGGGTCGTAGATCCGATGCACTCCGAAGTACAATTTAAAGTCAAACACCTGGTTATCTCGACCGTAACCGGTACATTCCGGAATTTCGAAGGTGGCGCAACGACGGAGAGCGATGATTTTGACAACGCTGAAATCCACTTTTCATTAGACGTGGATAGCGTCGATACCAATCAGGAGATGCGGGATGCACACCTGAAAGGCACGGATTTCTTCGATGCGGATACCTATCCCAAAATTGCGTTCAAATCGACTTCGTTCAAGAAAATTGACGATGACGAATACACCCTGACCGGCGACCTAACCATGAAAGGCGTCACAAAACCTGTAACTCTGAAAGCCGAATATGGTGGAACCGCTAAAGATGCCTATGGCAATCAGAAGCTTGGCTTTGAAGTAACGGGAAAGGTAAATCGCAAGGAATTTGGCTTGACTTACAACGCGTTAACCGAAACCGGTGGACTTGCCCTCGGTGAAGACATTAAATTGTCGGCAAATATTCAGTTGGCCAAAGCCGCTTAACGAACACACCAATGGACGTTGAAATCTGGAGTGATATTATGTGCCCGTTCTGTTACATCGGTAAGCGAAAGTTCGAGCACGCCCTGAATCAGTTTCCGCACAAAGACCTGGTAAACGTTGTCTGGAAAAGCTTTCAGCTTAATCCAGACATGCAAACAGAACCGGGTAAAAACATTAACCAGTATCTGGCTGAAATTAAAGGCTGGAGTCTGGACGAAGCTAAGCGCATGAACGACCGCGTTACAGCTATGGCGCAGGAAGTTGGCTTGTCCTATGACTTCGATAAAGCTGTGGTAGCCAATTCATTTGATGCCCATCGGCTTATCCAGCTTGCCAAACAAAACGGACTGGGTGATGAAATCGAAGAACGCCTGTTCAGGGCATATTTCACCGAAGGTCGCGACACGTCAGACCACGCCACACTAATTGAATTAGGCTCCGAAATTGGCCTTGATGCAACGGCTATTGAGCAGATGCTGACGAGCAGCCAGTTTGCCGAAGCCGTTCATCGGGATGTTTACGAAGCGCAGCAGGTGGGCGCACGGGGCGTTCCGTTCTTTGTGCTGAACCGCCGATACGCCGTTTCGGGTGCACAACAACCCGAGACATTTCTGGGGGCGCTTACTACAGCCTGGTCTGAATGGGAAAAAGCCAATCCAGCCATCCCTCAACTAACTGCCGATGGGCCCACCTGTACCCCCGGCGAAATCTGTTAATTATAGAACACAGATTTTTATGGTTATTATGATTAGTTATGATTTGATTAAAGAATTGACATTAAAATCATACTTCATCATAAAAATCATGACCATCTGTCCGGGCCGCCGATGCGGTTCCATATCAACCTAACTATGGAATTACTGGAAGCAATGAACTGGCGGTACGCTGCCAAAAAGATGACCGGTGCTAAAGTCCCGGCCGAAAAAATTGATACAATTCTCGAATCGATTCGCCTATCAGCTTCGTCGGTGGGTTTGCAACCCTATACGGTCATTGTGATCGAGAACCATGAGTTGAAAGGCAAAATCCACGAGTTGGCTTGCCCCCAACCACAAATTGTTGAAGGGTCTCATTTGCTGGTTTTCGCATCCTGGACAGGCCTTGAAGCAAGCCAGATCGACGACTATATTCAACTGATTGCCAATACACGGGGCGTTACAGTCGAATCGCTAACCCCCTTCTCGGACTCAATCAAAGGAAATTTGTTGAGTAAAAGCGTTGAAAGCCGGGATAACTGGGCGGCTCGTCAGGCATACATTGCCTTGGGTTCGGCCCTGATTGCGGCCGCCACCGAGCACGTTGATGCAACGCCGATGGAAGGTTTCAACGCCACAGCCCTCAATGAAGTCCTGGACTTGCCTGCCAAAGGTCTGCAAAGTGTAGCATTACTCGCCTTAGGCTACCGCGATGAAGGACGCGACTTCCTGTCCAAAGCCCCAAAAGTGCGTCGTGCTAAAGAGGACCTGTTTATTGAACTCAACTAAGTTTAAATAGCTTCGAAATAAAAAGCCCCCGGTTCTTTTACAGGGGGCTTTTTTTATAATTTTCAACCTGGTGCCGACCTATTCATTCGAACAGGAAAGGCTGTAGATTACCAAATTCGGCTGGCAACCAAATTAATCAGAACATTTACGATAAAGGCAAGCCCGAACGACAAAGCGGTGGAAAACTCACTAAGCAAAAAGGCTTGCAGGAACAGAAAGGTCGTAAATCCAAGGAGGCCCATAACAAGCCCACGGAGCGTGGCAATGGTAGCATTACTACCCTGAAGTGTATGCGAGAAGATGGCGAGAACGGTCGTCATGATCGGGAAGGGGGTTAAAATTCCACTCCAGCCAGGTCCCAGCACACGCGCCAGCCCGGTAATGGCCAGCACAAACAACGTAGCAATAAACATCCGAATAGGAATATCAAAGGGTAAGCGTCTCGTAGACGTGAGCGGCCCCGTGGGTTTGGGAAAAAATTGCAATGCCAGCAGAACGCTAGCCATTACAATGACGTAGCTAGGCAGTAAATTCAGTTGCAGGTAGTTGAAAATCAGTGCCGTTGCGGCATACAGTCCATACGAAAGGACGATGGTAGGCAACCAGCCTAATTGCCGGGAAAAAGATGAATAGCTGAAACAAAAGGTTATCAAGGCCAGAATACCGGTCATTGAACCCTGAATGGAATAGATGCCAAAGGCTATGCCCTGTTCAAGAATAAAAAACAGAAGAATAGGCCCGGCAACCCAGGGCATACTCCCGATTAACCCACCCCACTTATTTCCCCACTTCCGAATTGCCAGGGTGACCAGCGCGATGACCGAAGGCATCAGCGTTACTTTCAGGAGGAGTATGTTCATCCAGGCAAAGTTACGAGCCTTTCCCTTCCTCCCATCGCTTCGACCCGAAGAACATTTCGACCAACTGAAAATCGATGACTCATATCCTTGTAGAGTAGCTACCTTTACTAAGCAGATTATTGTTCAATACCAATAGCTGAGTGGCCCTTTTATCATGAAGAATACGCCTGTAACCATTAAAGATATAGCCCGTTCGCTGAACATCTCCATCTCGACTGTTTCCAGGGCACTACGCGGCTTACCTGAGATTCATCCAGACACCCGAAATGCGGTCGTGAAGCTGGCCGAAGAACTGGATTATCAGCCAAATCAGCTGGCCAAGAACTTAGCCAAAAGCCGCACCAAAACAATTGGCGTTATTGTCCCAAACCTCAGCTATCACTTTTTCTCTGCCATGCTCAACAGCATTGAAGAAGCTGCCCTTCAGGCGGGTTATAGTGTGCTGGTTTGTCAAACGAATGAATCATACCTGCGGGAGATTACTAACATTCAAAATCTACAACGAAGTCAGGTAGAAGGGTTTATCATCTCGCTCTCGCGCGATACTGACAACTACGAACACGTCGAGCGGCTAGCGCGTAAGAATGTCCCCCTGGTGCTTTTCGACCGCTATGCAGAGAGCATTGATGTATCGAAAGTAATAGTCGATAATGAAGCCGCGGCCTTCAAAGCAACCGAACATTTAATTGAAAATGGTTGCCAGCGAATTGGCTTCCTGGCTGGTCCGGCGCGATTGTTATTGAGCAATCAGCGAATAAAAGGCTACCAGGCTGCATTGGACAAACACAACCTGTCGGTGGGAGATCAATATGTGTTACACGGCGACTACACACAGGAGAATACCATCATGCAAACGCTGGCCCTGACGAGTTTGCCACAACCACCCGATGGTATCGTTACGATTAGTGACCGGGTCGCTTTCCCGGCCATCTACGCCATGAAGCAAAAAGGGCTTCGTATTCCGGATGATGTCGCGGTCGTGAGCTTCAATAATGAACCGGTCTCAGCCTTTTTCTCCCCGGCTCTGAGCAGCGTCAGCCAGCCCATTCAGGAAATGGGCACCGAAACGGTGAGATTATTACTAAAACAAGTAGAGGCTACCGTAAATCCAGCTCCGAGAGAAACCAGAATCATGGAAACACAACTCATTGTACGGGCTTCCTCACTTCGGCCACGCTAATCATCTACCCTCCTTACATCCGATAACTCCGAATGTATTCACTGGGGGGCATCCCGACGTTTTCCTTGAATTGTCGATTGAAATTTGACAGGTTCGTATAGCCGCAGCTAAAGGCAATCTGGCTGATATTTTCCTGCGATTCGCGCAGATGGCGGCAGGCATGCTCAATACGAACTTCATTGAGCAATTGCGAAAATGTTTTACGGGTATGCTGCCGAAAAAAGCGGCAGAACGCGCCGGGCGTCAGGTTCGCTACGTTGGCCACATCCTCCAGTGAAATAGGCAACGCATATTGCTGAAATAGATAGGAAAAAACCTGCTCCAGCCGACGCTGATCGTCGGGGCGCTGAGGCCGTGCATAGGCCGTAGCCGACAGCACTTCCCGGTCGGGGTTCGTTGCCAGATTATCCAGTAACGCCAGCAAATTAATCAACTGATCGAACGGCCGTTGCTGTGGCAAAACTTCCATCTGTTCTGTAAGGACGTTTCGGGTACCACAACGGAGCCGGACACCATGCTGTGCTTCCTGCAAAAGAAATTTCAGGTGTTTTGTTTCCGGCAAACCCAACATAGTTGCTTCCAACTGCTCTGGCCGGAACAGAACCGTAACTGAGCTTGCCAATTGATTATCCCCAACTTCATAATAGCCCGGATCGCTGCGCAGCACATGAGGCAGGTTTGCGCCGAGTAATAAAATGTCGTATCGACCAAACCGATCAATTTTATCCCCTACAATCAGCGTACCTTCACCCTGTTTAATGAGGGTTAATTGTATTTCGGGGTGAAAGTGCAACTGCCCATAAAAATGGGGGGCACTATCCTGCTCAATCCGAAACGAGCGATCATCGACCGTAGGAACCCGAAAGAGGAGTGGCTTCATCAATACCAATTTGACCTGATTTAGACTAGTAATAGCTTAACGTGGTGAAAAAAGTATTAGTATACATGAATTATTGAATACGCGTCGGTCAAATTATTGATGAACTTTGATCGTATAACATCAAAATCGGAACGCCAATGAATGTATCAGTACAGTGGGAAGGCGTCTATCCCGCGCTCCTAACGCCTTTTACGGCGAATGACGAACTGAATCTACCCCTTTTCGAGAAGAATCTGCACGCTCAGCTCGACGCAGGTGTACACGGCTTTATCATTGGCGGTTCGCTGGGCGAGGCCAGTACGTTGTTAAATGAGGAGAAAATTGCACTGCTTCAGTCGGCACTGGGCGTGGCTCAGGGGCGGGTGCCGGTATTGGTCAATATTGCGGAACAAGGTACCAAACAGGCCATTGCCCGCGCCCGTGAAGCCGAAGCCAATGGGGCAGACGGGCTGATGCTCCTGCCCCCCATGCGCTACCCTGCCGATGCCCGCGAAACGGTTACGTACTTCCGGTCGGTGGCCGAAGAAACCACCCTGCCCATCATGATTTATAATAATCCATACGATTATAAAATCATGACAACGGTGGCCATGTTTGCCGAATTGTCTTCGTTAGCCAATATTCAGGCGGTCAAAGAATCGACCCGCGACCTTACCAACGTTACCCGCATGCGCAACGCCTTTGGCGACCGCTTCAAGCTGATGGGGGGCGTTGATACGCTGGCCCTGGAAGCTCTGTTACTAGGCTGTGACGGCTGGGTTGGCGGGCTTGTGGATGCATTTCCGCAGGAGACAATGGCTATTTACGACTTTGTGAAAGCTGGTCAACTTGCCGATGCGTTAACTATTTACCGCTGGTTCATGCCCCTGCTCGAACTGGACATTCACCCGAAACTGGTCCAGTACATTAAACTGGCCGCTACAGAAACGGGTATAGGGTCAGAATATGTTCGGGCACCCCGTTTACCACTCACGGGAACCGAACGCGAACAGGTTCTGCATGTTATCAGAATGGCGATGGCAAATCGTCCGGTCTTAACTCCGGCTCAATAAGTCATGGCTGAATACCACTTTTTCTGTATCGACGCCCACACCTGTGGCAACCCGGTCCGGGTTGTTACGGGCGGCAGTATTCCGTTTCTGCAAGGCGAAACGATGAGCGAGAAACGGCAGCATTTCATGCGCGAATTCGACTGGATTCGTAAAGGGCTGATGTTCGAACCACGCGGTCATGATATGATGTCGGGCAGCATTTTGTACCCCCCAACCGACCCGGCTAATGACGCAGGCGTGTTGTTTATTGAGACGTCCGGCTGTTTACCCATGTGCGGACACGGCACCATAGGTACGGTTACAGTGGCTATCGAACAAAACCTGATTCGCCCTAAAACACCTGGTATACTGAACCTCGAAGTCCCCGCCGGGCTGGTACGGGCCGAGTACCAACAGGATGGCAAGAAAGTAACGTCGGTGAAGATTACGAACATCAAATCGTATCTGGCAGCCGAGAAACTAACAGTGGAGTGCCCGGATTTAGGGACGCTAACTGTTGACGTGGCCTATGGCGGCAATTTCTACGCCATCGTTGACACCCAGCCGAACTTCCCCGGCTTGGAGCATTACAAAGCCGAGCAGCTCATCGGTTGGGCGCGGGTCATGCGCGAACGGATGAACGAAAAGTACACCTTTGTTCACCCCGAAAATCCGACAATCAATGGTCTGAGCCATATCCTCTGGACAGGCAAACCGATCAAAGAAACTTCAACGGCCAGAAACGCTGTTTTTTACGGCGACAAAGCCATTGATCGCTCCCCATGCGGTACGGGTACATCAGCTCGCATGGCCCAATGGTACGGGCAGGGACGCCTGAAACCCGGCGAAACCTTTGTGCATGAGAGCATTATCGGATCAATTTTCAACGGCCGAATCGAAGCCGAAACCGAATTAGGCCCCTACTCCGCTATTGTACCAAGCATCGAAGGCTGGGCCAGAATTCATGGCTATAATCACCTCATTCTGGACGAAGACGACCCATACGTATTTGGGTTTCAGATAATATGACACATCGGACCTCGAATAGGATTGGCATTGTTGGTGGAGGAATTATTGGCCTGAGTTCGGCCTATTACCTGCACAAAGCGGGACACCGCGTTACCTTATTCGATCAAAACCCGATTGCCGACGGTTGTTCGTTTGGCAACGCAGGTATGATCGTCCCCAGTCACATTATCCCGCTGGCGCAGCCGGGCATGATTGCGAAAGGCATGCGCTGGATGCTGAACTCGACCAGTCCGTTTTACGTAAAACCTCGCCTGAGCGCCGAATTAGCCCGTTGGGGCTGGCTTTTTTATCGTCACTCCACAGCCGAGCATGTTGAACGGTCTATTCCGGTTCTTCGCGACATTAGTTTACTGAGCAAACGGTTATATCAGGATTTAGCAGCTAACGGTGATCTGGAGTTTGAATGGCAGGAACGGGGGTTGCTGATGCTCTATAAAACGGCATCAGCAGAACACGAGATGGCCGACGAAGCTAATGTAGCGAACCAGGCGGGTATTGAAGCGCAGGTGCTCAACAGCCAGCAAGTGCAGGATCTGGAACCAAACACGCGAGTCGACGTACGTGGGGGTGTGCTTTACCCCGGCGATGCGCACCTGAATCCGGGCGAACTGGTTCGTTCATTGGTGGCTTACCTTCGTAAGCAGGGTGTTACCATCCTGGAAAATCATACGGTAACAGGTTTTGACAAAAACGGTTCACGTGTCAAGGCGGTGTTAACGGCGCAGGGTAACTATTCCATCGACGAATTGGTCATTGCCGGGGGAGCCTGGTCGCCAGAGTTAGCCCGGTTGCTGGATTTTAGTTTATCCATGCAGGGCGGCAAAGGGTATAGCTTTATCCTTCGGAATGTAAAAAATAACGTTCGTATTCCCGCCATCATGCTCGAAGCACGTGCAACCGCGACTCCCATGAGCAACGACCTGCGCTTTGCGGGTACGCTCGAAGTGGCCGGTACGGATATGACTGTCAACATGAACCGGGTGAAGGGCATCGTTCAATCCATAAACCAGTATTATCCCGATGTACCTGTCACGATGCCTGAGGTCGATATGGTGTGGCGGGGACTGCGCCCCTGCTCGCCCGATGGACTCCCCTACATTGGCCGAACTGAACGATATGATAATGTGATATTAGCCACCGGGCATGGCATGATGGGGCTAAGCTTAGGCCCGGCAACGGGTAAGCTGGTGAGCGAAATAGTTGGTGGCGCGGCCGACAGCATGGAAGTTTCTGCGTTTAACCCGGACCGATTTGCGTGATTTTCGGACACAGATTCACATGAGAAATCAGCCAGGATCAGTTAGAAAACTTCCCCAAAATTGAGGAATAAACCCTGTGCTCCGCCAATACCAAAGCCATAGTCGATGGCAAAATTCAGGTTTGAGTGCTTGTTCATTTTGACCCGTAGCCCAACGCCCCCACCCGGCAGCAATCGCCCAAACTGGTTTGTATTGGGGTAGTCACTGTAGGTTTGCATGTTGGTAAACAGAACAGCACCCAGCAGGCCGTTCGGAAGCAACTGAGCCCGGTATTCGGCTTCCAGATAGATCAGATTTCGCCCTCGATACCGACCCTGAACATAGCCCCGGCCCATGTTTGAGTACGTATCCCAACCCGTGCTGGGTAAGTCCAGATAAGGTGCCTGCCCGCCCAGGCTGAGCCAGTTCATATTCCAGAAAGCCAGAATATGTCGGCCATTGGACGATAATGGTACATATTTCCGAACATCAGCAATGACCGATTGCCAGTTTTGGTCGCTGCCCAGCAAGCGTAAATTTGGCCGAACCACCACGCTCCCAAAAAAGCCGCTCTGAGGGTTGTTGGGGTTTCGCCGATTGGTATACTGCGCACTAAAGGTAGGGCCCGAGGAGACGGTTTTTGTGGTTGTGCCATATCGTTCAAAATCGTCGTTTAGCTGAGGAGTATTGTTCACATCCCGAATATTCCAGTGATAGTCGAGGGCATACCCAATACCAACCGAAAGATTAGGAGCCACCTGCCTCAAGACAGACTGCTGGAGTCGCAGGTACGAATACAGTAACCGATCATCAGCATCAGCTGGTGAGTTATCTCCTAGCCCGAAGTTGTCGGCCGAGTAGTCATAGTAACGCCAGTCCGAAACAATGTTGTAGCGATTGTCTTTTGTCCAGATGTTTAAGACGACCGGCACAATGATCTGGTGATATTGCGTGTACTGGGGCGTAGAAATTATAGTCGAAATGTTCTGTTCAGGATTCGCACTGGTGAAAGACAGGTTCGCATTCAGGCCAACCGCTACACCTGTTTGGATAGCATAGGCCAGCTCAGGAAAAATTGTAGAATGTAAGCCAGGTTTCGCGTGATCGGTTGGGCGATGACCTTTTTTATTAATGAATCGGTAATACATATCCCACACATCAGCCGATGAATCGGATTCGAATACATACTGCCAGTTGTGTTTAGCGACCTTAACAGAATCGGATTGAGCCTGGCTATTTGCGGGAGACCATCCAATTACCCATAAGCTAAGAAATAATATTCGCTTGATGCGACAGTAATTTAACGGGCAGCCTATCGGCTTTTTCATGTTACGGTAAGCGAATTTTGTCATGGATGTAGACTTGGCTGGCTAACCCATTCTGGTATTGTTCCGTTCAATTCATAGAAACAAGGGGCAAATAAAAAGCCGTTACCCTTTCGGACAACGGCTTTTTAGCAAAATGTACTCAAATTATTCTTTCTTATACTGCTGAATAATCTTGTATAACGCCTTCTGTTTTTCCAGCTCAGGAAAGAATTCAAACAGTTGAACGTGTGCGTCGTAATCCAACGAAAGGGCGGCTTCCAGTTGAATCAATGATTCCCGATAATGACCCGCGTGAATCAGATAAACCGCTGAGCGATAATATAGATCGGCTTCAGCAGGCATGTCATTAATACCCGCCTGAATGATGTCATTCGCCCGCAGGAAATCACCCTGATCGAACGGCACCAGCGACCATGTCAGGTACACATCTGGATTTTCGGCATCGACCT
>CAXTJJ010000171.1:0-10770 GCA_964244155.1 uncultured Spirosoma sp. | reverse complement strand
CGCCGGGGTGATGTCTCTAGAGGGACTTGACTGATACGGCAGTCAGGATCGGCAGCCAGGCCCATCGTGGTCGACGCCTATGGAAACGGAAACAAACCGGTACTGGCCGGGTCGGTATCGGTAACGAACTGGACGGCTATAGGGAACAATCGCTGGCAGGCCCCTTGCCCTGACTGTGGCAGCCGGGTAACAGGCGTGTACCGAAACGGGTTGTCGCTTCCTTTGGGACGTTATCCCAATCCAGATGCGCCAAACCGGGGGTATTTGACAGTGCAGGCCCACGTAGGCACGTCCCAGCTAACTAGTCAGGAGCCTTTAACAACGAACTGGACCGGTGCCGAGGTTGTCCTTGCTCCAACTTACTGGATCATAGATCGGGCTGGCATTACCCAGCAAAACGGCAATACACTTACCCTCGCTAATTCGTCGACCTATACCCTAACCGATACCTGGGGGTTCCTGATTCAGAACCATCCTGCCACGCTCGACCAAACCGGCGAGTGGTACTACAATCCGGCCAATCAAACGCTACAGGTATACGACGATCGGGGCAATCCCAATACCCAAACGATTACAGCCACAGCGGTCAACCGAAGCATCGATATAGCCAATGCGTCCTTTATTACCATCAGAAACCTTCGCCTTACAGAGGCAAAAAGCGAAAATCTGTTTGCGTTGAATGTATCAGGCCTTGTGCTTGCCAACAACGATTTTACAAATGCCGGCGAAGATGGGATTGTTATTCAGGGAACCGGCCAAAACCTGCTTATCGAAAACAGCACGATACGGGATATTAATAACAATGGGGTCTACATTGGCCCTTACCAGACCGTTACCTTTCGAAAAAACACACTGAAACACATTGGCGTTGCCCCCAACCGGGGAAAAAGTGGAGATGGTCAATTTACTGGCTTTCAGTGCATTGCTACCCAGAATACCTTAATCGAAAATAATATGGTCGATAGTGTCGGCTATATTGGGGTGTCTGTTTTCAGCAATTCCACCATACGGCAGAATCTAATAGCCAATTTCTGCATGGTAAAAAGTGATGGGGGAGGCATATACCTGTGGAATGGTAACCAGCAACCCTTACACGACATCAAGATCGAGTCGAACATTGTGCAGAAAGGGATTGGCACAACGGGTTCGTTACTGAATACTGTTTATAGTGGAGCGCATGGCATCTTTCTGGACGATTGCGTAGAATCGGTTACTATGACCGACAATACCGTTACCGATTGCCAGGGTTTAGGTATCTACATGCACGCCGTAAGCCGGGTAAATTTGTCGCGAAATACGTGCTTCAATAACAGTGTAGGGCAAATTATACTATACAACTACAATGCACAATGCTTTCCCCGGAACAATACCCTGCGGCAGAACATTCTGGTGGCCAGAACGTCAATCCAACCCGTAGCAGGGTATATATCGGGATCAAATGATTTGTCAAGTTTTGGCCTGATGACGCAAAATTATTATGCCCGCCCATTTAATGATGTGTTCACCATACGAGCCGTCTATAACAAGACCGTAGTAGACGACTTAAGCTTGTCGCAATGGCAGGCTCAGTTCAATCAGGATATCGGCTCCAAAACGAGCCCGCTAACCTATAAAGAGTACTGCATCAAGAGCCTCAGCAATAGTGCCCTGACAACAGCTACGTTCTCGAATTCGGCTGAAGGCTGGTCGGCCTGGAGTCCTTATACTAACGGGAATGTTTCCTGGACTACCAGCGGACAACTCGACGGGGGCAGTTTACAGGTAAACTTCCCTGCTCCATCGGGCCATACCGATTCGTATATGCTGGCCTATAGTCGTATTCAGTCCGTTAGCCGGTCAAAGAGCTATCGGCTTCAGTTTGATGCCCGCGCAACAGCCAGCAAAAAAATCGTTGTTTTTATTCGACAGCAGAACAGCCCCTACCAGGACATAAGCAGCCGATATGAGGTACTGACAGAACCCGCTAAAAAGACATACGAAGTTGTGTTAACGGCTTCGGCCGATGAAGCCAACGCCTTAGTGACCTTCCAGTTACAGGAAGATAATCAGACGATCTGGCTTGATAATGTCTCGCTGAAAGAAGCCGTTGTTGAAGCGGTTAATCCCGATGAGTTCATTCAGCTCCGCTATAACCCAACCCTGAAAGACAGCCTTATTCTGCTGAACAGACCTTATCGCGATGTTAAAAACCATTATTATACCCGCCAGCTTACGCTAAAACCGTTTACGTCGGTTATTCTGCTAAGCGATTCGTTACCACCGGCAGATGTCAGCCTCTCTTTAAAAGTGGCTCAGACGGCCCTTAAAGTTGGCGATGTTGCCTCTTTTTCCCTTTCCCTGCATACTGCAACGGCTGGCCCGAACAAAGTTTCCAGCCAGGTACAATGGGCCTGCCGCTTACCAGCGAATCTGACACTGGTAAGCGGATCGGGCCTGTCCTATAGGGATAGCGTTCTCAGCGGTACCGTCCAGCAACTGATTACAGACACAACCTTTGTTTTCCGGCTAAAAGCAACCAGACCTGGTCAGTACGTTGTGGCGGCTCAGGTGATCGCAACGACCTATGCCGACCCCGACAGCACGCCCGATTCAGATACAGAAGAAGGCGAAGGAGAAGATGATGAAGCCAGTATTCAACTGTCGGTCCGGCAACTCGCTGCTGCCGACACAATGAATCTGGTGACCGCTGCTGAACCCGTTGCGACAGGTTTGAAACAAGCCGTCTATCCGAATCCATCCGCCCAAGAATTTTCCTTTGTCTCCGAGGCCAATGTAGCAACCCTTCGGGTAGCCGACATGCTGGGGCGCGAATGCCTGAGTCTGGACGCCATTCGCCGGGACCAACTCGTCCGGTTTGGACAACAATTGACAGCGGGCTTTTATCTGTTAACGATTCAGTATGCATCCGGTGAGCAGCGCACAGTCAAATTAGTAAAGCTGAGTAACTAACGAACTGGTGTCCACGTGCCTCTCCTACTGCTTTTTGGGATACGCTGCCTGCATATGGCTGACAACTTCCAGAATGGTTTTCTCGAAATTTATGATGAGCGTTTTAAGCTCGGTTGATTTCCCTTCCGTAGCAGCCAGGTGTTCTATTTTGCGGATGGCCTCTTTCTGTGAATAAATACCCAACGTGTCGATAGATGGCTTTATTCGGTGAGCCAGGTGTTTCACTTCATCAACGTCACCCCTTTCGTAAGCCTCGCTGATCTGGGTAGCAACTGCCGGCGTTTCCAGGCAAAATAGATCAACCATCTGTTGAATGAAATCCGCACTGCCCTGGCTAATTGTTTCCAGCATCGACAAATCATAGAGAAGAGGCTTCGTTTCACCAAGCACTTTGGTAACGATCGGGCTGGCTGTTGGCAGGGGCGTATCGGTGCCCTTCAGCCATTTGGTCAGTTGGTCGATAAGTTCTTTTTCGGCAAATGGTTTGGCCAGAAAATCGTCCATACCTGCGTTGAAACACTCCTCTTTGTCGCTCCGTATGGCACTGGCAGTCAAGGCGATAATGGGTATAGTCTGGCTGATGTCGCGCCGAATGATGCGGGTAGCTTCCAGCCCGTCCATCACCGGCATCTGAACGTCCATGAGTACAATATCAAATGAGCCAGCCCGCAGTACGTCCAGGGCACTTGCCCCGTTTTCGACTTCGGTAATGATGACTCCATACGGCTCAAGGATCATGTTGACTACCAGTCGATTCATGCTATTATCCTCAACCAGCAGTATACGTTTCCCGTTCAGGATATCTTCATGCTGTATCTCCTGACTGTGAACAACCAGATCAGCCGCTGTACCTACAGGAAACGACAAAAAGAGCTGTACGGTAGTCCCCACATCCTTTTGACTCTTCACCTCAATATCACCACCCATCAAATCGACCAGTTGTTTGGTAATGCTCATACCCAGGCCGGTTCCGCCATAACGTCGGCCGATACTTTCGTCCTCCTGAGTAAACTTTGCAAATAGGCTCTGCTGGAACTTAGGGTCTATACCGATGCCCGTGTCTGTCACACTGATCTTAATTTCCTGACGGGAACCGACGGTTCGACAGTCGCATTGGACAGTAACGCTGCCTGCCTCGGTAAATTTGATGGCATTACCCACCAGATTTAACATGATCTGATTCAGTCGATAGGGGTCGCCCAGCAGCACCGGAGCCAGACCCGGATCAATTGAAGTCGATAGACGAAGGCCTTTTTTATCGGCATTCGGTCCCATAACGAGCACTGCCTGCTGAAGCAGATCAACCAGGCTGAAGCCTATTTTCTCCAGGGAGAGTTCGCCCGCTTCAATTTTTGAGAAGTCCAGTATGTCATTGATAATGACCAATAAATTACTGGAGGCTGTATTGATCATGCTGAGCGAAAACCGCTGCTGATCTGTCAACACGGTTTTTGCCAACTGCTGGCCGAGGTTCAGGATGGCATTCATCGGCGTACGGATTTCGTGACTCATATTGGCCAGGAAAAGCTCTTTGGCGCGCGACGAATTTTCGGCTCCCTGTTTGGCGATCCGTAGTTCGGATTCAAGCTGTTTTTGTTTCGTAATATCGAGATGGATACCGGTTGAACCGATCACCTCACCCGTTTCAGAATACAGCGGGGCACCACTAATCAACCACCACATGGCATCGCCACGTTTACTTTTCACCGCCAGTTCGTAGGCGTCCATGACCCCTGCCAACCGGCTGTCGTTCTTCTCTTTCATGACCTGGATATCCTGGCCTTTGAGCAGAATATCTGTGGCACACTGGCCAATCAGTTCATCCGGCTCATAGCCACTCATAACACAGAAGCTATGATTTGTGTAGACAATGCGTTCGGTCAGGTCAACCTCGATCAACCCCAGGTTCATGTTTTCAATGATACGCTGGTATTTTTCTTTTTGACGAATGGCCGAATCTTCGCTGCGTTTTCGCTTCGTGATATCGGCGTATTTCCAAAGATGACCGGCATAACTATCGTCCATAAAAATGGGGACATAATCCCGCGTCAGAATCCGTCCATCTACCAGTTCCAGTTCTTCGCCAATAACCGGCTTTTTTTCCAGTAACAACTGAGTCACCGTAGCCAGAAAACTGTCGGGCTGGGTAAAGAGGTGCTTGCTCTGCTCAGCCATTCCGGTGCAATCCATTCCGTTTAACTCCTCGGGCGAGACCGGAATCGAAAACAAGTCGCAGAAGTGTTGATTGACCAGCACGATAGACCGGTGCTCATCTTCCAGCAAGATACCTTCCTGAAGATTGGCAATAAGATTTGACTGCAGGTTGGCATTCTTTCGTAATGCCTCTTCCATTTGCTTCTGGGTCGTGATGTCGGTGCTGGTGCCAATCATCAACAAAGGCTTTCCATCGTCCGAGTAGCTAAATATCCGCCCACGATCCAGAAAATAACGATAGGAGCCGTTTTTACTCCGTAGCCGGTAGGCAAAGTCATAACTTTTGGTACTGCCCGACTGCTCATACTCGCGCTCCTGCGCAGCCATAGGCTCCACATCTTCTGGATGCAGCAGATCTTTCCAGGCCTGAAACGTGTTGGGAAACTCTTCGATGGAATAGCCCAGCATGTCGCGATAACGAGCCGACCGAAATACGTTTCCGGTTTGCAGGTTATGTTCCCAGATAACGTCGCCGATGCCTTCGAGGGCAAACGTCCAGCGTTGCTCCCCGTATGCTATGTCGGCTTGTTGCTGGCGGATTACCGCTTCCAGTTGCTGCTTTTCGAGCTTGAGCTGCTCAATTTCCTGAATCAATAATTCCTTTGACTCCCGTTGCAGTGAATCCTGAGAAGTAGAAGGTGTTTCCATACTGACTCTGTTTTACTACTATAATCAGGCCCAGGATAAAGAAAGCTCGTTAGTCTGAACCAACTTATAAATCGAAGATTTTTTACCATTCAACTTTTCGATAAATGGCAATACGTTGTAATTATATTTATCAAGGTATGATTTAATAAACGGTAAATACCAGACGCATCCATGTATAAGTTCTCTTTTTACCAACTGTATTATTTCTGACAAGCTAAAGAGATATAAATTAGATTTTTGACACCTCTATTGCAGTTATATAAATCAATCATAACGAATAGGTATAAAGTCGTATAAATTAGAAGCAGTAAAGTTACTAAAAATTCGATTTAACTAATTATATACCAGACCATTGATCAGAATTATTTTTTCGTGCTTATTCCGGATTCCATTCTGCATAATATCAGACCAGTCGTTTCTTCTTTCGGCATCCTTCCCGGCCGACACTGCAGGAGTGTTTTTACAGTACTCCTGGATTTCGAAAAATTCTTATCCCGGCTAATAAAAGCCCCGCCGTTGGCCGGATTTTTATAAAGCAGGTCAGATAAAATGCTCGTCAAATCAGTAGAATCGTGATTTATTCCGATTCCTAGTAAAACGCTTTCAGTCACTCCTGCTATGGCACAACGTAATGTGGTTCTTTACCTTGCTGGCTTATTTCTGATACTCTCCCTGCTGGTCGGTTGTCATCGGCGACCGAGTTCGGCCAGTACCTCAGAAGAAATCGACGTTTACCAAAAACTGGCCGGGGCGCGTGTTCAGTTGCCCAACGGCTGGGCGTTGACTCCACCGGGACAGAGTCTTGACCTGGACGATTTGCCCTTGAATCTGGTGGTTTCGCCCTCTAAAAAATACCTGGCCGTTACTAACAATGGGCAGAGTACGCAAAGTATTACTCTGCTCGACGCGCAGACTCATCAGATTCTGGACACGGCCAAAGTGGGCAAAGCCTATCTGGGTCTGGCCTTTAGCGCCGACGAAAAACGGTTGTATGCCTCAGGTGGCAATGACAACAAAATTCTGGTTTATACCCTCAACAATGGAAAACTAACTCCGGAGGAACCCATTGTACTGGCTAAGCCCTGGCCTGTAAAGCTCTCTCCCACAGGTTTATGCGTTGACGATGCCACCAACCGAATCTATATCGTCACCAAGGAAGATAGCTCATTATACATTGCCGACACAAAAACCCGCCAAACACTTCATAAACTGAATCTGGGTGCAGCCGCCTATACCTGCCTGCTCTCGCCCGATAAGAATGAGCTTTTTATCTCGCTTTGGGGAGGTGCCAGCGTGGTGGTCGTTAACGTCAATACACAAACCATCACCGCTAAAATCGCCACGAACAAAAACCCGAACGATTTGCTGCTTACCCGTGATGGGAAGTACCTGTTTGTAGCAAACGGGAATGATAATACGGTTGCTTTGATCGATGTCTCCAGACGACAGGTGATCGAAACCCTTACGACCTCGCTCTTCCCGAATGCACCCCTGGGCACTACACCTAATGGCCTGGCTTTAAGCGACGACGAGAACACGCTTTATATTGCCAACGCCGACAATAACTGTCTGGCTGTGTTTGATGTAACCAGCAAAGGCCATAGCCGTTCCAGCGGTTTTATTCCAACCGGCTGGTACCCAACATCCGTAAAAGTGATCGGGAACAAACTTTTTGTAACGAACGGAAAAGGATTTTCGTCGAAGCCCAACCCGCGTGGGCCCAACCCGGTGCGGTCGCGCACGGCCCAGCAGGTTGGCCCGAACCCACAGGCAAATCCAGGCCCTGTGCAATACATTGCCGGACTATTTAAAGGTACCCTTTCCATCATCGACGTTCCCAATACCGACGTGCTGGCAGCGTATTCGCGCCTGGTATACGCCAATACGCCTTATACCAAAAGCAAAGAGCAACGCTCGGAAGGCGAAGCGGGTAACCCCATTCCGATGCGTGTTGGTGATAAGTCGCCGATCAGGTACGTCTTTTACATTATCAAGGAAAACCGTACGTACGACCAGATTCTGGGCGATATGCCCGAAGGAAACGGTGATCCGTCTCTTTGCTTATTTCCACAAAAAGTGACGCCGAACCAACATGCATTAGCCAAAGAGTTTGTGTTGCTGGACAATTTTTACGTCGATGCTGAAGTCAGTGCCGATGGCCACAACTGGTCATCGGCGGCTTATGCCAACGATTATGTCGAAAAGAACTGGGTCACCAGCTACGGAGGTCGGGGCGGCACTTATGATTATGAAGGGCAGAAAGAAATTGCCCATCCGCGCGATGGCTTCATCTGGGACCATTGCCAGCGGGCGGGCATTTCGTTTCGAAGCTATGGCTGGTTTGTAGACAAAAAACCGAACATCAAGGTACTGGAAGGCCATAACTGCCCTGACTTTAAAGGGTTTGATCTGAGCTATATGGATACGAAACGGGTAGATGTCTGGGAGAAAGATTTCGATGCGCTTCTTGCCGCAGGTACTCTACCGAAGCTCAATACTGTCCGTTTAGGAAACGACCATACATCGGGGGCTCGCGTGGGCTTACCAACGCCGGAAGCCGCTGTAGCCGATAACGACCTGGCCGTTGGCCACTTCGTAGAACATCTGTCTAAAAGCCCTATCTGGAATGAATCGGTAGTGTTTATTCTGGAAGATGATGCTCAGAACGGCCCGGACCACGTTGATGCGCACCGCTCCATTGCCTTTGTAGCAGGTGGTTTTGTGAAGCGTGGTTATGTAGACCACACCATGTATTCGACCTCGGGTTTGCTGCGAACGCTGGAGTTGATTTTAGGTCTGAAGCCCATGAGCCAGTACGATGCTGCCGCTACACCCATGTGGCGCTGCTTTGCAAAAAAAGCAGATGCCAGACCATTTACGGCCCGAGCAGCCGAGATCGATATCAACGAAAAAAACGTCGCAGTGAATCCCAACTCCAAACGCTCCTCGCGCTTTAACCTGAGCCGCCCCGATGACATTGACGATCTCATTTTCAGCGAGATTGTCTGGCAAACGGTACGCGGTCAGAAGAGCGTCATGCCCGCTCCCCGACGGGGTGCTTTTGTTCGAGTAGGGAAGAAAGAGGAAGGTGATGAGGAGGATGACGACGACGAGTAAGACTAGACTAATCGATTGAGAGTCGTTGACTACCCGCTCCCCGTTTCGGAGTCAGGCGCATCAACCGGCTTGGATTCGGGCGACCCTTTTTGCCGGAGAAAGATGGACAGCACAACGATGGATAAAACCGACAGAAATTCGCTTTGCCAGTTTTGCAGGGACTGAAACCAGAATTCACTGGTACCCATAAATTGCCAAAGCGTCAGAAGGTCCGGTTTACCTTTCAGCACCTGCTCCAGGTTATATTGCTTGACACCCCCGATGGCATGCAGGAAAAAGGAAAGAAAAAAGAGTAGAAAAAAAGCGATGCTGAGTGAGTTTTGATATAGCTTCAGCACCCAGCCCCCCCGCCGAACAGGCCAGGGAGCATCCTTACGAGTGGGTGATGGCTGGCGGTCAACCTCGTTAGGCTCGTCCAGGCTCTTGGACTCCGATGAGCCTTTTTGAAAGAGCGAAACGGTTAGCAGCACATACAAACCCATCTGTAAAAATTCACTCTCCCAGTTTTCAAAGATAGCTTCAATGCAGTGCCCGCTGGTCAGGTAATCGCTGAAAGCAAGGGGTGCCCGCCCGAAATCACTCAGCTCATCGTTGAACTCATGCCAACCTACAAGAATCTGGCCTGCTAATGTTAACAGCGTAATCAGCAAAAACAATATGGAAAGGCCGTTCTCATGCAAGTATTTTTTCATTACGAAACGGGTTAGTTTTTCCGATCAACAGTTACATAAAGAAACACAGGAAGTTTTTTGACGGGATTACAGCCAGACCAGCGAACGGGCATAATCCTGTCTAAAACTTCCTGCACAACCAACTTGTTTAATTATTGACGGACAACAATATACGCCAGATAGTCTGTATCGCTTTTAGTGCTTGGCCACGTCGTGGAGCGACTCAGCACCTACCAATTTTTTATAAAGTGTAAGCGCCTGCGCTACCACCTGATCCATGTTGTAGTACCGATACGTTCCTAGTCGTCCAACGAAATGAACACCCGTCTGCTCGTCGGCCAGATCTTTGTACTGCTTGTAGAGAGCCGCGTTTTCCGGACGTGGAACGGGGTAATATGGGTCGCCCTCGTCCTGTGGGTACTCGAACGTGAGACTCGTTTTGGGGTGTTCCTGACCTGTTAATTTCTTATATTCCGTGATGCGGGTATAGGCGTGATCGTTAGGATAGTTAACAACCGAAACAGGCTGATAATCAGCGGTGTCTAGTGTTTGATGATCGAACCGGAGCGAACGGTAAGGCAGTTTGCCGTAGCAGAAATCAAAATACTCATCGACCGGACCCGTATAGATCAGCTCATCGAAGGACAGTTCATCTTTTACTTGTTTGAAATCGGTGCTGAGCATCTGATGAATATTCGGATGATCGACCATCTTCTCAAACATCTTCGTATAGCCGTGCAGCGGCATAAACTGAAACTCATCGGTAAAGTAACGGTCGTCCTGGTTGGTGCGGGTTGGAATCCGCGAGGTTACCATCTTATCAAGTTCAGACGGATCGACACCCCACTGCTTACGGGTGTACCCCCGGAAGAATTTCTCGTATAAATCACGACCTACCTGGCTAACAACCACATCTTCGGAGGTGCGAATGTCATCGACAGGCTCACCAACGGTTTTGAAGTACTCGGCGAGTTCCTCAGACGTGAAGGTATAGCCATATAGTTTATTGACTGTATCAAGATTAATGGGAATGGGAAGCAATTGTCCATCGACCGATGCCAGTACCCGGTGTTCATAGGGACGCCACTCGGTAAACTGCGACAGATAGCCGAATACGTCGGGCGAATTAGTGTGAAAAATATGCGGTCCGTAGAGGTGAATTAAAATACCA
>CAXTJJ010000170.1:0-10776 GCA_964244155.1 uncultured Spirosoma sp. | reverse complement strand
GCGGGCTTTTTAATGGCACCGCCGTAATGCCCGGCGACGACAGAATAGATTGAGCAATGTGCCCCGTCAGTAGTCGGTTCTTGTACGCTATCGACCAGGCCGACACGTACTGTCTTTCCAGATCAGAGCGGTTGGCTACGTCACCCGTAAAAAACCGGATAACTAATTCTGAAACCAGTTTTGCGCTGTGAATAGCCATCGCCATACCGTTTCCGCATAAGGGATGAATAAGTCCGGCCGTATCACCGCACATCAATATATGATTCTCGACCGGTTTTTTTTTAACAAATGAGATTTGACTAATCGTTAAAGGCTTCTCAAACAGGGGAGTCGCTCTGGTGAAAAAGTCGTCTAAAAATGGATTCTTTCGCAGCACATGCTCCTGAAATGCAGCTATATTTTTAAACGGTTTGAAGCTGCGATAATTGGCGAGGTAACAAGCATTCACAACGCCGTTTTCTACTTGAGAGAGACCGCAGTACCCACCATCAAAATTATGCAGGGCCACTAAATCGTTCGGGAAAGAAGCCTTATAATGCATTTTAACACCCAGCCAGGGGGCATCCTGTTGCGCAAACGGGCGATTAAGCCGTTTGTCCAGTTGCGAGCGTTTGCCGTAAGCACCGAGAACAATCCTGGCGGTGTAGCGCTTTTCGTCGGCTGTACTTACTGTAAAGGCATCCTGCCCGAACTGAACGTCTGTTACGTCGGCCTGCCTGATGTCGACGCCCGCCCGACTGGCTGTGTTCGCTAGCAACTGATCGAAAGCATAACGGCTAATGCCAAAACCACCAAATGACAACTTGCTTTCAACGGTCTTCCCGGAAGCGGTACTCAGTAAAAAACGGTGGATGCGAGCGGGCGCCAGCTCATCAATTAGTGCGCCCAGGTGCTGTAAATAGGGAAGTACCTCGTTCGATACATATTCACCGCATACTTTGTGCTGAGGGTACGTGTGTTTTTCAAGGAGAATTACATGCAGATTGGCCTTTGCCAAATGAATACTTGCCGTCAAACCAGCCAGGCCACCACCTATAATAAGAACATCGGCATCAAAGGTCATTCGTGGTAGTGTCATGGCTGGTAGAACCGGCGTATCTGGAAATAGGTTTTAAAATTCTCTGTGTAGCAAACAGCGACGGTCATGAATAATCGATGAATGTAAATTTCCTGAATCAGAAACGAAAATCAGTGTATCAAAAACGAAAAACAACTATTGTCTAATTGTGCTAAGTAGTTGATTTTCAGCCTAAAATCTTTTTTTAAATATTTCGAAAGCTTTTGAACAATTCTCTAAAGCCTATTCTTACCTGTTCAACTAGCTTTGAATGACGTTAATGACTATATGTTTCCTTCCCTCGACTATGAATCAGAAACAACGCATCTTTTTTTGGTCTATAACAGCCGCACTGGGCGGTTTCCTCTTTGGCTTCGATACGGCGGTCATATCCGGTGTTGAACAATCACTTCAAACGCTATGGCATCTTAACGTATGGGAACATGGGCTAACGGTTTCCATCGCGCTCATTGGCACCGTCATCGGCTCGATGCTGGGGGGAATTCCAACCCAGAAAATAGGGCGTAAACGGACGCTGTTCTGGATTGCCATTCTTTATTTAGCCGCTTCTATCGGTACGGCACTGTCTACCGGGTGGAGCGTTTTTCTCATCTTCCGTTTCCTGGGCGGGTTGGGCGTTGGGGCTTCGTCGGTGGCGGCTCCCATGTACATCACAGAAATCTCGCCCGCAAAGTCGCGCGGTAAATTGGTCGGCTTGTTTCAGTTCAATGTTGTGCTGGGTATCCTGATCGCCTATCTGTCAAACTTCCTGTTGCAGGGGCTCGGCGACGATGCGTGGCGGTGGATGCTGGGCGTACAGGCGTTACCATCGCTCATTTTCCTGATTGCCGTACTGAACATCCCCGAAAGCCCGCGCTGGTTGCTACTCGAAAAAGGCAAGGCCACGGAAGCCCTTGAGGTGCTGAATATGATTGACCCAATCACCGCCGACCAAACGCTGGCCGCTATTCAGCAAAGCAATCATAACTCGCAGGCGTCGACCCGCCTGTTCTCGGGGCAATATAATACGCCCGTTATGCTGGCTGTTTTATTTGCGGTTTTCAATCAGGTATCGGGTATCAACGCTATTATTTACTACGCTCCCCGGATTTTCGAAATGACGGGTCTGGGCAAGAGTTCGGCCCTGCTCTCATCGGCGGGAATCGGGTTGGTGAACCTTATTTTTACCATGATCTCCATGAACCTCATCGACCGATTCGGCCGCCGTACCTTGATGAAAATTGGATCGGTGGGGCTTATTGTTACGCTGGGGTTGGTTGCACGAGCGTTCTACGTCGAAGACTTTAGCGGCATGACCGTACCCCTGCTGCTATTTGGTTACATTGCCTTCTTTGGTTTCTCGCAGGGCGCGGTTATCTGGGTATTCATTTCCGAAATTTTTCCCAACGAAGTTCGGTCAAGTGGTCAGGCGCTGGGTAGCTTTACGCACTGGCTTATGGCGGCCATTATCACGTTCTCATTTCCGTATTTAGCCGAACATTTCGGTGGGGGCAATACCTTTCTTTTCTTTACCATTATGATGGTGTTGCAGTTACTGTTCGTTGTGCGGCTTATGCCCGAAACCAAAGGCACCAGCCTGGAACAAATTGAAAAAACATTTGTCGTCCACTAATTCTTTTCTGACCATGAACCCTATCATAACCTGTTTCGGAGAGACCCTTTGGGATGTGTTACCCACCAGCAAACAGCCCGGCGGGGCACCCATGAATGTTGCCGCCGATTTGCGCAATTTCGGTCTCGATGCCCGGATGATCACGCGCGTTGGCAACGACGATCTTGGGCGCGAACTCCTCGACTTTATCGAGCAGAAGGGCCTTCCGCTCGATCTGGTTCAGACTGGACAAACGCACCTGACGGGCGTAGCCAAAGCCAACATCTCTGATACAAACGAGGTGACCTATAAGATTGTCCAGCCGGTGGCCTGGGATTACATTCAACTGGAACCCAATCTGCTCGATGTTGTCAAACAAAGCGATTTCTTCGTGTATGGCAGTTTAGCCGCCCGTAGTCCCCAAACACGCGAAACATTGATGGCCCTGCTGGACGTTGCGCCAAAAAAAGTGTTTGACGTAAACATTCGCGCTCCGCATTACGAACAGGAAACAGTTGAAGAACTGCTTCACCAGGCCGATATTGTCAAGTTGAACGAACATGAGCTGGTGGAGCTGTCGAGTTGGTATGGAGAAGAAAATGATCTGCACCGGGCAATGCACCAGTTACGAAGTCATTTTAAGCTTGAAAAATTAGTAGTCACCCTGGGCGAGCATGGCGCAGTATTGCTGGATAACGCGGGCTTACATAGTCAGGTTGGTTTTCCGGTTGAGGTAGCCGATACCATTGGTAGTGGTGATGCCTTTCTGGCCGCCTTTCTTTACAAAACCCTACAAGGAGAATCGCCGAACAAGATCCTGGAATTTGCCTGTGCCACAGGGGCCTTCGTCGCTACTCAGCAGGGCGCAACACCCGCTTTTACCGAAGATACCATCGTGCGTCAGATCCTGCGGGAAGAAGTGATTTAAGGAGGTAGTTATTGGTTAATTAGTGGAGTACATGGATCTCTAAATGGCTGTTATTTAGTTGCTTAATTTTGAGGAATTAGTAACTGATCGACCAGTAACCAACTAACCAATAAGTATCATAAGTAAGAGTACCGGGCTCTCATTGGCCCAATTAGGTTGGTAATATAGTTTATCGTGGGGGGCGGTCAACCGCTTGGCTGACTCCCCACTGTATCTTCCCTGATCCCGTCATTAATTCCTGCTACATCGTGCAAAAAATAGTCAGAATTGTTGCCTTGCTGGCTTTGCTGGCGTCTCACGCCTATGGACAATCAACGAAAGCTGATGCCAAACCGGAGTTGTACCGGCCTCAGTTTCATTTTACGCCCAGGGCTCACTGGATGAACGATCCCAATGGAATGATTTATTACAAAGGGACTTATCATTTGTTTTTTCAATATTACCCCGACGCTACCGTGTGGGGGCCAATGCACTGGGGCCATGCTACCAGCAAAGACATGATCCATTGGCAGGAGCAACCCATTGCGTTGTATCCCGACAGTTTGGGGTGGATTTTCTCGGGCAGCGCAGTCGTTGACGTTAATAATACGAGCGGCTTTGGTAAGAATGGGCAAACGCCACTGGTCGCTATTTTCACGCACCACAGTTCAAAACTGGAGAAAGAAAAATCAGAAAAATTTCAATACCAAAGCCTGGCCTATAGTCTTGACGAAGGGAAAACATGGACCAAGTATGCCGGCAACCCGGTACTGCCAAACCCCGGCATTACGGATTTTCGGGACCCTAAAGTACGCTGGTTCGAGCCTCAGAAAAAGTGGATTATGACGCTTGCTACCAAAGACCGCGTTACGTTTTATTCCTCGCCGAATCTGAAAAACTGGACAAAGGAAAGTGATTTTGGCAGCAACCTTGGGGCTCACGGGGGCGTCTGGGAGTGTCCTGATCTCTTTCCCCTGACCCATAACGGCAAGCAAGCCTGGGTGTTGCTGGTGAGTATCAACCCCGGAGGCCCAAACGGTGGTTCGGCCACGCAGTACTTTGTGGGCGATTTTGACGGCAAAAGCTTCAAGCCCTACTCCAGCAAGACTAACTGGATGGATTATGGCACAGATAACTATGCCGGTGTGACATTCGCCAATACTGGTAACCGGACTATCCTGATGGGATGGATGAGCAACTGGCAGTATGCCCGTGACGTGCCCACGGTCGCCTGGCGGAGTGCTACTACTATACCAAGAGAACTTGGCCTTGCGGAAATAAACAAAGAGTTGTTGCTGACATCCAAACCCGTGAACGAGCTGAATGAGCTTGATGGACCGAGTATTTCATTGAAAAACCTGCCCGTAAAAGGACAGTATGATTTAACTGCCAAAACCAAAAATGAAACGGGCTTATTCAGGCTGGAGCTAGACACCCAAAATGCTACTGATTTTGCTATTGTGCTGGCCAACAATCAGGGTAATGAATTGGTAATCGGGTACAACAAAGGAGCTGATGAGTATTATATAGATCGAAGCCATTCCGGTAAAACGGATTTTGAGAAAGGATTTGCCAAACGGCACACGGCCCCTAGATTGTCTGTAGCTAATAAACTGTCGCTTACACTTCTTGTTGATGCAGCCTCTGTCGAGCTATTTGCCGACAATGGTCTCACCGTCATGACCGACATATTTTTTCCGGAAAAAGAGATGACCAGGCTATATATCAAGTCGGCCGGGGGGCTATCGATTTCCAATCTGACCTATACGAAAATGCCCGGTAAAGGCAAAGCCACCGGTCAGTAATGAACTTACCTATGATAGACGATGAAAATTACCGGTTTAGCTTCATGTAACATGAAGCTAAACCGGTTGTACTGGAAATCGGTATCGAGAGCTCTTGATGCCGATTTTGTTTTTAAACACTCACATACACGAGCTGAGGGGCAACCTCATTGTTTTCCTGCTCAAGCTCGTTTTGCTGGCGTAAGTTCTGAGCTATACCCGTAATTTGATTGCTAAGCTTGCCCTGCTCTTCAATACTGGCTCTGTTATACTCATTTTGCCGCACGGGTTCCCAATAGAAAAGCTCTGTCTTTGCATCATAGATGCCAATAGGCGTGTGTTCGTCCAGGGTAAACAGATGCTCCAAAACAGAGTCGGCCTCGATGTGTGTGTTACAATGGATGTGGCGGTACTGCTCGGCAAGTAAATAGATGACGGAAAAACGATTCATAATTTCAGCCTGTTAAAGTAAGTTACGGAACTATTGGTTGAGAAAATTGACGCTGTTTTATCTTCTGTATATATCTGTTTCATAAAATATCTACCCATTTTTTAGTATGTATGAACGAAGGATAATTTTAGGGATCTTATTCCCTATAGTGTAACTGGTTTTATGAGCTAAATTGTTTAACTGTATAGACAGGGTCGAAGCGCATTTTGCCACTTTTCTCTAGTTATATTTATTATAAGGCTAATTGTAGGTAGACTATAGAGTTTCTTTTTATAACTAGATAAAAGGCTGATAGCTACCTATTTCGTGGCATCTTACTGACCTATACGTTAGTAATACCAGTCAAATAGTCGTCTGACTAACACTGCCCAGAGCAGCTATAAAACAATAATCTAAGTTACTATAATTATATATTTTAAACAAATAATATATTAAAAATAATAAATGTAAATTTATTGCGTGGTTTTAACTGCGATTATAACGGCTTTACGGCCAGCTCTTTCCTGACAACCGGAGCTATCCGGGTGCCAAATAATTCAATTGCGTGTAACACTTTAGCATGAAGCAGATCATGCCCACCAATTAACTAAGCTGGATATCAGGTATTTTGAAATGACTTGTGGAAATGCAGAATCTTGTCGATTATCTGTTGCGGACTGCCCACCAGCAGTGGCCCATACTAGCGCATAGCTTCGAACTGCGTCCTGTCCAGCGGAGCCCATCTCCGCTCTCGACCAACCCGGTTCATCATATTCTCGTAGGCAGGGAATAAATCATCCGTAGTTTGTTGCGACTGGTCGGATACAAAAAAATGGGAGTTAATCGCCAGGGATAACTGACTGACATCGTGTTCAGCCTCCTAAGCTGCCTGTCGATATAGATTGACAAAGGGCACAAATCATTCGGGACTACCGCCCAACAGGGCCAGAGTCATGGGAAAGTTCATTTTCCTGCTCGAACGGCCGATGCCGGTGTGCCTCCCACTGCCAGCCAGATAGGAATGGAGGGTTGTAATGGGCGGGGGTACACACCTACTCCGGCGTTAGAAGCCCGATGTTTCCCCTGCCAGCCTTGAACAACAGATATTACTTTTTTCGCAGTCGGTTAATCTACATTTTTGCCCGGTAAAACTTTTGGGATCTTCCGGAAAACTAACTGCGAACCTTCTCTGGTTTTATTAACTTTATGGCTACGAAAGTTTAGAGAGTAAGCCATTGACAAACGATTTAGTAACAACCGGCGAGTTATTTGAATTGCTTGCTAAGGCCACTCGTGATGCTGTTTGGCATTGGGATCTGGAGGCCAACACGGTATGGTGGAATGAAGGGTTTACGACGCTGTTTGGCTACGACCTTCTCACAAACGAAAGTGATCCCGCATCCTGGTATGACAATATTCACCCTGATGATAAAGAACGAGTTTTAGCGAGCATTCATACCGTCATAGATGAAGGTGGAGCAAACTGGTCGGCGGAATACCGTTTCCGCCGGGCCGATGGCACCTTTGCGAGTATCTATGACCGGGGCTATATTCTGCATCGGGATGGACAGTCTGTTCGGATGGTAGGGGCCATGCAGGATGTAACCGAACGGGTAGCCTTGCAGCAGGCGCGGGATGAAAGCGAAGCGCGGCTGCGGTTTGCACTGGAATCGGCGCAAATGGGCACCTGGGAATTCGATCCTATTCTAAATGTGGCCCGTTGGGACGAACGATGCGAGAAGTTGCTAGGGTGGGTTAAAGGCGAGATAAGCTATGAGGATTCCCTGAAAAACATCCATCCTGATGACCGGGAGCGTGTTAACAAAGATGTGCAGTGGGCACTGAATCCAAAATCGGGCGGCACCTACGATACGAGTTTCAGAACCATTGGAGCCAGCGATGGAAAACTACGCTGGGTGCGCTTTATTGGTCAGACGTATTTTACGGAAGCCGGACAGGCCTATCGCTTCTCGGGGGTAGCGCAGGAAATTACAACCGAAGTCGTGGCCAGGGAGAAAGCGAGTTTAGCGGAACAACAGGCTCGAATGGCCATTGAAGGGTCGGGTTCAGGCTCGTTTTCCATTGATATTGATTCTGATGAGATGCTTTACTCGCCGTCGTTAGCCCGAATTTTTACAGGCGACGAAGGGTATGGGGTTACCCGAGATGTATTCATTGAACACATTCATCCGGATGACCGGCTGATTCGCGAACAGGCTTTTATCGTTGCTGCCAAAACGAATACGGTAAATTATGAAGCTCGTTTTATCTGGTCAGATGAGTCGGTACATTGGGTTAAAGTGATTGGCCAGTATCTGGTCAATTCGGATGGGAAGCCCACAACGCTGTCGGGCATTGCGCTGGATATTACTGAGCAGAAAGAACAGAAGAGAGCCCTCTCAGAGAGTGATGCCTTGTTTCGTAATATCACAAATGCCTCAACGGCGGCTTTGTGGATCACCGATGATCATTCGGCGATTACGTATGTCAGTCAGAAATGGATCGAGTGGACTGGGGCTCCACTCGAAGAGCATCTCGGTAATGGCTGGTTACTGTACGTAGCCGCTCCCGACCGACAGCGGGCTGCTGAAAACCTATTGGCCGATTTTCGGGCGTTCCGATATCATGAAAGTCAGTTTCGGGTAGTAAATGCCAATGGAACAGTTCGTTGGGTGGTATGCACGGGTACACCTCAATATGATGATGCTGGTAAATTCGTCGGCTATATAGGAGCCATTCTGGACATTAGCGAACGGGTCGAAGCCGAAGGGAAACTGCGTAATAGTGAAGAACGCTTCCGAAGTATGATCAATCAGGCACCAGTAGCCATTGGCATCCTGAACGATCGGGAGATGCGTATTGAAACGGCCAACCTTCCTATGTTGGAAATTTGGGGAAGAATGCGTCAATTATCGGACTCCCACTACTGGAGGCACTTCCGGAAATAGAAGGACAAGGCTTCATAGAGTTACTGGAGCAGGTGTATGACTCGGGCAATGCCCACTATGGGTTTGAAACGCTGGCGCGGCTTCATCGGCAGGGGAAGCTGGAAGAGGCTTATTTTAACTTTGTGTATTCACCCGTTCGCGACGATTCTGATACAATTAGCGGTGTGATTGTCGTAGCCACCGAAGTGACTCAGCAGGTAAAAGCAAAAATAGCCCTTCAGGAAAGTGAGCAGCGGTTCCGTAATTTAATTGAAGAGGCTCCGGTCGCCACCAGCCTGTTTGTAGGCCGTGACCTGATCATCGACATGCCAAACGAAGCCATTATCAAGTTCTGGGGTAAAGGAAATGGAGTCATTGGTAAACCGCTGCGCGAGGCCCTGCCCGAATTGCAGGGCCAGTTATTCTTAGAAATTCTGGATGAGATTTATACGACGGGCAAGGAATACAGCGCCCAGGAAGCCAGGGCGGATTTGATTATTGATGGGCAGTTGAAAACCTCCTATTTCAATTTTACCTATAAGCCATTACGGAACGCTGCCGGCGACGTATACGCCATTCTGGATATGGCAATCGACGTAACAGATCAGGTACTGGCCCGTCGGGCTATTGAAGAAAGCGAATTGCGGTTTCGTACCCTGATGGAAGCGATTGCCCAGATGACCTGGACAAACACCCCAACGGGCGAAATAAATTTTGCTAACCAACGGTGGTATGATTACACCGGATTGGATTTTGAACAAACGAAGGACTGGGGCTGGCAGGTCGTTGCTCATCCTGATGACTTGCCTCACACCCTGGAAACATACAAAAAATCGCTTGCCGATGGAACTGTTTTTGTAGTTGAGAACCGCTATCGTCGTGGTTCAGACGGGATGTACCGCTGGCATTTGAACCGGGCTATTCCAATTCGGGATGAAGCGGGTGAAATTATTATCTGGGTTGGTACAGCTACCGATATTCATGAACAAAAGCTGCTGGCCGCTAATCTGGAAGAGCAGGTCCGGGCTCGTACCAAAGAGCTTGAGGCATCGAACTATGACCTTCGTCGCTCAAATGAGAACATGGAAAAGTTTGCTCACATAGCCAGCGATGATTTGCAGGAGCCGCTACGAAAGATACAGTCATTTGGTGATATTCTGAAAAATCAATACGCGAGTCAATTAAGTGAAGGTGCCGATCATCTGGAACGGATGCAGATTGCTGCCGGACGTATGTCCTTACTCATCAAGGATTTACTTTCGTTCTCGCGTATTTCGACCCGGCAGGAAGCAGCCGCCCCGATTAACTTGCGCAACGTCGTAACCGAAGTACTCGATGATCTGGAAGTCGCCATTCAGCAAGCTGATGGGCAGGTCTTTGTCGATGAATTGCCTACTATATTGGGAGATGCCTCCCAGTTGCGCCAGCTCTTTCAAAACCTGTTGAGTAATGCCCTGAAATTTAGAAAAAACGGGGTGACGCCACGTATTCAGATTCAGGCTCAACGTATTCCTGCCAGTGATTTGCCGCTTACCGTGCGGCCACCCCGTTCGGCAATGGCTTATCATCGTATCAGTATTACTGATAATGGGATTGGCTTCGACGAAAAATACATTGATCGTATTTTTCAGGTATTTCAGCGCTTACATGGCCGCAGTGAATATGCCGGGACGGGCATTGGGCTGGCCATCTGTGAGAAAGTTGTTGCCAATCATGGTGGAGCCATCACAGCTACCAGCCAGCTAGGACAGGGTGCTACGTTTTTGATCTATTTCCCTGTGAGTGAATGACTTTATTCTCTGCTGACGCTTGACCGAGTCAAGCGTCAGCAGAGTGTTTAACTAACTGGCCAGGAAATTGACCGCCTGTTTTAGGGTTCGCTCGTTGTGGCTTTCCGGGTCGGTGTAGGAGCGTTCGCCAACTTCGATCGTCAACTCTTTACCTATAAGTTGTTTCGTGTCGAGGTCTTTGCCTTCCTGCGCTGTTACACCCACTTGGTCAAACAGGCTGATAATGGCTGGCATACCCGCTGGCGACTGATAAAAACGGTGCGATACAT
>CAXTJJ010000169.1:0-10848 GCA_964244155.1 uncultured Spirosoma sp. | reverse complement strand
ACAATAATTTTATCGCCTGCCCGAACATTTTTCATGCTGATATCGGCCTGTGGATGCAGTTCGCCGATGCCAGAGGTGTTGATAAAAATCTTATCCCCTTTCCCCCGTTCGACTACTTTCGTATCGCCCGTCACGATGTGTACACCGGCCCGTTCAGAAGCCCCTTTGATGCTGACCAGGATATCCCAGAACTCGGCCATTGTCAGACCCTCTTCCAGAATAAACCCCAGCGACAGGTATTTGGGAATGGCCCCGCACATCGCCAGATCATTGACGGTTCCGTTAACGGCCAGTTCGCCAATGTTGCCACCGGGAAAGAATACGGGCGAGATGACGTAACTGTCGGTGGTGAAGGCTACGCGGCCCGTCAGGTTCAGCATGGCCCCGTCGTGATGGGTATCGAGCAACGGATTACTGAGCAGATCGAACACGCCCGCTTCAAGCAATTTATTGGTCAGAATGCCCCCGCTGCCGTGACCGAGCGTAATAATGTCGAAATCGAGTTTCGGCATAGGACAGTGAAGTTGCATAGTGGTTGGTAGTTTTTGTAGAGACGCAATCCCTTGCGTCTTAGTAGCCGGATGGTTTTTAACTGACAACATCAATATTGCTGACGCTCAGGAGACGCAATCCCTTGCGTCTCTACATTGGCAAAATGATAATAAGCCGCGCAGGCACCTTCCGACGAGACCATCGGTGCGCCCAGTGGCCGTTCAGGGGAGCAGACGCGTCCGAATTGGCTGCATTCGTGGGGTTTTTTGATGCCTTTCAACACCAGACCCGCAATGCAATCGGGGCATTCGGGGACTTTGGTAATCGACACCGAGAACTTCCGATCAGCATCGAAATCAGCTAGTTCGGGACGCACCGCCCAGCCGCTGCCGGGGATCGTACCGATGCCCCGCCACTCGCGGTCTACGACGTCAAAGACTTGCTCAATGATGCGTCGGGCTTCTGGATTTCCTTCCGACCGGACTACGCGGGCGTACTGATTTTCGAGTTTGTATTCACCCCGTTCCGGTTGCCGTACCACCATCAGAATACCCTGCAACAGATCAACCGGCTCGAAACCCGTCACGACCATTGGCATTTTGTACCGTTCAACCAGCGGGCCGTACTCGTCAATGCCCATAATGGCACAAACGTGGCCAGCCGCCAGAAACCCCTGAATATGGGTACCATCGTCTTGAATGACAGCCTCCATAGCGGGTGGCACCAGGACGTGCGACGCCAGAATCGAATAGTTTTTGAGCCCCAGTTTCTGAGCCTGTATCACTGAAAGCGCATTAGCAGGCGCTGTCGTTTCGAAGCCAACGGCAAAAAACACCACCTCGCGGTCGGGGTTTTCGCGCGCCAACCGAACAGCCTCTAAGGGTGAATACAAAATCCGCACATCCGCCCCGCCCGCCTTCGCATCGAGCAGGCTTTTGGCCGAACCCGGCACCCGGATCATATCGCCGAAAGAGCAGAGAATTACATTTTTTTCTTCGGCCAGATATACGGCTTTGTCGATCAGGTTAACGGGCGTTACACAAACCGGACAACCCGGCCCATGGACCATCGTAACGAAGTCGGGCAGTAGGTTCAAAATGCCATTTTTGACCAGCCCGTGCGTTTGTCCCCCGCACACCTCCATGATCGTCCAGGGACGAGTGGCAGTCTTATGCAGTTCCTGAATATACTGTTCTACCAGTTCGGGGTCGCGGTATTCGGTGAGGTGTTTCATGCAGCGTGACGGTCAATTTGGCTACTTTCGGTTAATTCGTCCAAGTCGCCGATTTCGCGGAGATAAGCGAACGTTTTCTCGGCCTCTTCTTCGTCTACAATACTAATGGCGACACCCACATGCACCAGTACGTAGTCGCCCACCTGCGCATTCGGAACCATATCCAGACTCGCTTCTTTAATGATGCCCCCGAAGTTCACGCGGGCCATACGAACCAATCCATCGTATTGGTAGTCAATGGATTTTATTTTACCGGGAATGGCTAAACACATGGCTGGTTTCAGTTTTTAAACGTGAAGAACTCGATGTTGTCAATGCGTAATGGGCCAGTTGCCCAAACGAAATGCACTCGTCATTGGGTGAAAGCTGGCGATGAAAATAAAGTTGATAAGTTGGTTCCAGTTCTTGCCGGAGCCAGTCGACAAGCAGCGCGTTCTGAAAAACACCGCCACTAAAGGCCAGTTGTCGAATGCCCGTTTGTCGGGCTATAGCACCTACGACCTGCACCAGCGTGTAATGAAAATTAGCGGCAATCTGATTGGTTGGCAGTCCAGCCAGACTATCGCGAACGATACCCGCTACAATGACTCGCGTTGGAACAAGAGTTGTCAATAAAGCATCGGGCAAATAGCTTTCAGCTGTTTCGTAACCGTTTGCCCGAATGTATTGAGCGGCCACATTTTCCAGTAACAATGCGGCTTCGCCTTCATAACTAACAATGTCTGCCAGACCTAACAGAGCCGCAACCGCATCGAAAAGCCTTCCGACGCTACTGGTTTTTAGTTTATTCTGGCTACTTACTTTAGTATACAGGCTCCACTCTTTTTCGGTGAATTTCGACCGTAACAGCCCATAGGCACCCGGTATGTTAAACGCTAATGACAGTGCTGAAAGGCGAGGTTCGCGGGGCATTTTATCGCCCAACAGCGCGTCGAAATAATCGAAGTGCCCTACCCTGTCGAAGATGCCGTTCTGATAGACCATAAACTCCCCACCCCAGATTTGCCCGTCGGTGCCGTAGCCCGTTCCGTCCCAGATGACGCCCAGAACAAGCTCATCTTCATTCGTCAAGTTGTTTTCGACCAGCACTGCGGCCAGATGCGCTTCGTGGTGTTGAACCGCGACAAGCGGAACACCCCAATTAATTGCTAACTCGTGGGCCAATTGCGTTGAAAAATAACCTTCGTGCTGGTCAGTCAGGATAACTTCCGGCGTAGCTTCAAACAGATGCAGAAAATGCTCGAGTGTGGCCCGAAAACTGGTTTGCGTATCGTAGCTTTCCAGATCGCCGAGGTACTGACTAACATACGTATTGCCGCGTAACTGCCAGGAAAAGGTGCTCTTGAGCGATGCACCAAGAGCAAGGACGTTGGCTTGTAGTTCTAACTCCCTAGAAGGCAGAACTGTTAAGTTCTGAATTACAGTGCCGCTTTGCTCCCCTCTCCTGTTTTGGGCGGTCCGCCGTTGCGGGAGGGGTTGGGGGTGAGGGAACTTCTCAGAAGTGGCCGCTTTCCCCTCACCCCAACCCCTATCCTGTTTTGGGAGAGGGGCTTTTTCTGTACTAGACAAATCTCCCTTCAGAAAATTAGTAGTAATGTTAGCACTTGGCGCCAGCCCCCGCGAACGACGTAACACAATAGGCTGGCGGAAGGTTGGTGACAGGCGCATGACCGAATCATCCTGCGGCACAACGATATCCCGATTGTGCATCAGAATGAGATCAGCCACAGCGGGCAGTTGCTCCAGCGCCTGTTGATTCGTGTAGCAAATTGGCGACCCGCTCACATTGCCGCTCGTTGCCACCAGAGGCAAATCGAACGTTTCGGCAATCAAGGCTAGAAGGGGTGCGTAAGGCAGCATAACCCCCAACTGGCTAAGCCCCGGTGCCAACTGGTCAACGGCCAGTCCGGAAACCGTTTCGGATCGTCTGTTGAGTAGCACGATAGGCGATGACGGACTCGTAAGTAGTGCTAATTCGTCCTCACCGAGGTAACAATCCTGTTGTAATTGACGCACGTTCGGATATAAAACGGCCAGCGGTTTGGTTGGACGGTATTTGCGTTCACGGAGTTGCCCGATGGCGTTCGCGTTTGTTGCATCGCAAAGCAGCAGATAGCCGCCTATACCCTTTACGGCCACCGTTTGCCCCGCATCAAGCGCGTCAACTACGTAGCCAATTAGTTCAGTTTGCGAACCAGCCACACACTGACCCGAAGCCGAAAATAAGCTTAGTTTGACCGGGCAGTTGGGACAGGAGTTGGTTTGTGCGTAGAACCGCCGATTGGTCGGGTCATTGTATTCCCGTACGCAATCAGTACACATAGCAAACGGGGCCATTGTGGTCGTTGGCCGGTCGAAGGGTACTTTTTGCAAAATAGAATAGCGTGGCCCACAGTGTGTACACGTCGTGAAGGCATAGCCAAATCGCCGATTAGCCGGGTCATTAATCTCGTTCCGGCAGGCATCACACAAAGCAAGGTCCGGCGTGAGTTGCAAGGAAACCAGACCCATACTATGACTCTCAATAATCGAAAAACCAGTAAAGTGAATCGGCTCCACTTCACTTAGTTGAACCGATTGAATTCGGGCGATTACGGGCGCTTCGGCCTGAACACGGCTTGAAAACACTTGTGCCCTTGTAGAGTCGGTATTAATATAAATATGCACCCCATCGGCTCCGTTGCTCACACTGCCGTTCAGTTTCATCGACCGCGCTAATTGCCAGACGAAGGGCCGAAAGCCCACGCCCTGAACCTGGCCGGTAAGATGGAGATGAAACGTCATGTTTTTATGTAGAGCCGCAATACGTTGCGGCTCATTACCGGATGGTTTTGGCTGACGCATAGGAGACGCAACGTATTGCCGGTCCACCGGTGCGGTCTCTACGCAACAATAACCCCTTTCTTCGCTTCGACCTTGGCCAGCAGCCAATTGCACCAGGCATCCAGTCCCTCGCCAGTGGTGCTGGAAATGGTTAGCACCTCAATATCGGGGTTCACGTCACGGGCGTCCTGGGTTACGTTCTCAACTTTGAAGGGTACGTAGGGCAGTAGATCAGCCTTTGAGACAACCATCAGTTCGCTGGTCAGGAACATGCGCGGGTACTTTTTGGGCTTGTCGTCGCCTTCGGTAGTCGCCAGCAGGGTTACACGCAAGTCCTCGCCGAGGTCGAAGGCGGCCGGACAAACCAGATTGCCCACGTTTTCGATAAACAGCAAGTCTACACCCGTCAGGTCAATGTGATCGAGGGCCTGGTAAATCATCTGCGCTTCGATATGGCACATGCCGCCTGTTACGATTTGCAGGGCATTGATCCCCACATCCCGCATCCGAATAGCGTCGCGTTCGGTTTCGGGGTCGCCTACCAGCACGGCCATGTTCAGCCGACCGGCAAGCCGCTTGCCGGTTTCCTGCATAAGCGTGGTTTTACCGCTACCCGGCGACGAGCAGACGTTAATCACCAGCACATCGGGCAAGCGATCCCGAATGGCTTTCGCTACAAAATCGTTGACCTTCAACAGGTTCAGGGTTGTATTCTCGCACTGTACGGCTCCTACAGAAGCCTGATTTGATTTGGGTCTGGCAGTTGTCATTGGTTGGTGGTTTCGTTTTTTTGACAGGATTACAGCCGGGCCGACGTTCGGATGGATAGGATTTGTTACCGAATGCAGAAATTCTGTTTATCCTGTCAAAAAATCATTCAATTCTCAGTCTTCACGATTTAGTCGGTAAACTCCACTTTGCTTATCAGCAACTCTTCGCCCTGAACGACGTTTCGGCTTGGTCTTCCACACGAACATACAAACTTGTACTGCTGCACTTCGGTCGTCTTATCGCAGTCATCGCAATGAATCAGAATGGGTAGCACCTCTACATGCAGGCTCGTTTGCTGATACTTTGGTTCATCTTCCAGTACGGCGGCAAAGGCATTCTGCATCAGGATTGGCTGTACGTTCGAGAGTAGCCCCGCTTTCAGGTAAATGCCCCGAATCCGATTCATATCGGCAGGAAACTCTTCTTCTAGCGTTCTGAAAATATTCCGGACTAATGAGATCTCGTGCATGGTCGTTATTTGTTAAGAACCAATTCACCCAGTCGTTCCAGGTGCAAATCGGCATCCTGAATAAGCGCTTCATCGGCTACCAACGACCGGACTTCGTTCGCCTTTTTCACCATATCGTCGTAAAGTGCCCGCTGGTTCTCAGGATCTTCTTCGCCTACATACCAACCCGCTTCGAGGTAATTCAGGATGGTTAATGCGCGTTCGTAGGGATAGACATCAGCCGTGCGAACCCGCAACGCATCGCGGTAGTAGCCAATGGCTCTGGCATAATTATCAGACTTTCTGGCCAGTGGATACTTCGTCAGCGCGTTGGCATAATGGTTGCAAACCGTGGCATACTCATAAGGAAATTCTTCCCGAGTAAAGTAGGCCAACGCCTGCTGAAACGAGCTCGACGACACAGCCGCCCAGATGCTTTTCTTCTTGACTTCATCTGGAATTTCGGCGAAGATAACCCCGAGGTGATGTTGAATTTCGGCAAAAATGGCGGGGGCACTTTGCTGCGTAAACACTTTGAGGGCTTGCTGGTAAGCTTCCATAGCCGGGCGGTAAAACTGCGGATTCCCATTCTGCGCCCAGGTGTACAACAACACGCCCTTTCGGTACTGTGCATTGGCCAGCAATTCGGGAACATCTTCGTTATCAAAGATGGTTACCGCACGACTGATGTAGCCCAGCGCTTCAGAAAAACTGTTGGAAAAGGTGGCAACCTGCGCGGCATCGACCAGCAACAAACCCACCTGAATCGTGCGCTGTTGGGCTTCGTAATATTGCAATACCTGCCAAAGCGCGATTTTCGTTTTTTCCAGCAAATCAGCATCGTAAGGAACTACCAATTGCTGGAGCCAAACGGCATATTGAACCGCCAGCAATTCATGTTTGGCGGTGTCACCTAGGCCAGAAACGTCAGCCAGTTCCAGCACATGATTAGCCTCCGTTAGTTGTCCCGTGTCAAGCAGCAGGGTGGCGAACTGTTTGGCAGTATAAGCCTGATATTCAGCATCGGGAGCAAGTTCTATGGCCGATTGATACGCTTCCGCCACATCATCGGTTGCATCGCTTTCGAGGTTACCATAGTGCAATGCCACCGCCCGGTTGTGCCAGCGCCGATAGGTGTCAAACGTACCGACACCATTGACGGGCCGCACCGGCGCTACCAGCGATACGCCCAACTGCAACCGGTTCGTGAGGTCGATGGTGTCGGTAAGCAGGCGGTCATTTTGGGCGAAGGCATATGCTTTCTCCCAGTTCTCCAACCGCATAAACACGAACGATAATAGACTGTTGGTAGAAAAGACCAGTGGATGCGGGAATAAAACGGGCGGTAACGTTTCACTCCAGTCGAGGGGCAACTGGATAACTCCCCCGGTAACGAGTATCGCATCCGCGTCGGGTGTGGTGTCGGTTGTCGACTGAATCTGTACCAGCTCATCAAGCCGAAATTCGGATTGGATGGCCCTGGTAACAGCAGCTATATCGTCGGTTTGTACGGTCAGGTAATACATAACGTGGGGTTAGAGCGTAATGCTCAAAATTCCGGTAGTTTTCAATTCGTAAGCTAAGTCACGGTCGGCATCATCGAGGTCGTTGTCAATCAACAGTTCGCGAATATTCACCGACTTGTCGCCTAACAGATTTCGATCTTTCAGGAGCAACCAGCTGGTTTTATGTAGTTTCTCGAAAAACGCTTTCGACTTACCCGCCACCAGCAATGTTTGCCGCTCCGGGTAATACACCACACTTACCTGCAAATCGTCGCCAAAAGCAACGTTGGCAATAGATGCCTCGATAAGCAAATAGCTATTCTTCAGGTGAACCATGTTGTTTTTTTGTAGAGACCGGTCCGCCGGTGCGGCAATCCCTTGCGTCTCCTGACCGGATGGTTTTTATATAATCAGGCGTGAATTGCTGACGCGTCAGGAGACGCAAAGGATTGCCGCACCGGCGGACCGGTCTCTACATTACACAAATTCATCGCGCAGTAAGGCCACGACACGATCACCGGCGGCTTTCACTACGTCAGACAGGTTCACGGCCAGCTTCGTATCATCGACTGCAATCAGGTACACCTGGACATCATCAGGGTAATCCTTGAGCAAAATTTTGCGGGCGTATGATAGCGCCTGATCCCATTTTAAACTGTGCAGAAACACCATCGGGTCGTCCTGAATAGCCGCTTCAACTTCGTAGGCCGGTAGTTTGTAGAGCGTGCCGGGAGCCTCGCCCGCGTTGATTACCGCATCGACAATCAGAATCCGTTCGTGCCCGCGCAGTTGAAACAGCACCTCGAACGCCGACGTACCCATATCAAACAAACTAACTCCGGGCTGCTCACCAAGTGATTCCCGGAGTTGATCGACTACATAACAACCCACACCGTCATCGCTGCGAACGGGATTGCCAAAACCCATAATGGCGGTCTTTTTCATAGGAATGCTAGAATGAGTGAATGATAGAATGAGTGAATAAATGGATGAACTATTCACTGCGAAGGTGGCCCAATCATTCACTCATTCTATCATTCACTCAATCACAATTTAAATTTCGCCATTTCCTTGCCTGATTTGCCATCGTGGGCGTGGACGGTACAAACCAGACAGGAGTCGAACGAACGGGCTACCATCCCTACTTCGACGGGATCGTGCGGATCTTCGATTTCGGTGCCTTCGAGGGCGGCTTCAATCGGGCCGGGGTTTCCGCGGTCGTCATTAGGGCCAACGTTCCAGGTCGTGGGGGCCATTACCTGGTAGTTTTTGATAACACCGTTTTCGATTTCGATCCAGTGAGCCAGTGAACCGCGGGCGGCTTCGGTAGCGCCAAAGCCTTTGCCATCACGCTCCTCGGGCTTAATGTAAAACTCATCGTTGAGGTCTACCTGACGGAGCCACTCATCAATTTGCGTATACAGTCGAGCGGCTTCGTGAACACGGGCCAGCGTCCGGGTGAATACGTTCGTCCCTAATTTTTCGATCACATCGCCAAACAGCGGGTCGAAGACCTGATGCGGCAACAGATTATCCGGGTTGGCGTTCATGAGTACGCGCGCCAGCGGACCGGCTTCGGCAGCCATGTCCATGTATCGGGGCGCCTTCGACCAGCTGTATTTTTCGTTAAAATTCGAGTCGGCCAGGGTGTGCGACTGCAAGGGCGTTGGCATGGGTTCATCCCAGGGGTGAGCCGCCGGAACGTCGGCATACCAGGCGTGCCCTACGTGTTCTTTGATACTCAGGTGGTCGAAAACGTGGTATTTTTTACCATCAAAAAATCCGCTTCGGCTAATCAAAGCTGCATTCCGGCCTTCTACGGTCGGTTTCTGGTAATGGTCTTTGTGCAGGTAGGTACCATAAGCGATAAACTTGCCAACTCCCTGCCCGAACTTATGCAAACCGAATTCCAAACTGGCCCGGATAAACAAGCCTAGATCAGAATTCCGTTGCGAATCGTTTTCTTCTACCCAGGCCATCAGATCGTCCCAGGTTTTAATCTGCATATACCGCTCAATCGAACAGCCCAGCCAAAGCGTTTCGAGCCAGTCTTTACGGAACTGGTTCATGATGGCGTGCGCGCGGGTAATGTCTTTAAGTGTTGGTGCACACATAACGCCCCCCGGTACCATGTAGCTCGAATGAGGCCACTGACCGCCAAAGAGTGCATACACCTCTACCGGACGACCGCTGGCCGAAACACCCTGCTGAAACGAGGTGCCTACATAAGCAGCAAAGCGTTTGACCACTTCATCGTACAGCGGCTTGTTGGCGAATTTTTTGTTCGCCATATCGGTAGCGAAAATGGCATAAAACCAGCGCGGTATACTCTGAATGGTTTCAGTTGCCTGCCCAATGGCACGCAGCAACAGCGCGTTGGGAGGCAGGGTTGTTTTCCAGGCCGTATCCAGTGCCGACGAAGCGCAATAGAGGTGCGAACCTCCGCAAATACCACAAATACGGGGCGTTACGATCAGACCCGCCTGCGGATCTTTGCCCTGCATGATTTTTTCGAAGCCCCGGAACATGGCCGCCTGTGTATGCGCCCGCGTCACCACTCCGTCTTCCATATAAACCTTCACGTCGAGGTCGCCCTCAACCCGCCCAACCGGCGATATATTTAATTCTTTCTGCGTTGCCATGTTTGGTGAATGCTGATGGGATTATTTAGAGGAAGAAAACTGGGGTTGTTCGACGCCGACAAGACGCTCGCTGCCGGAAACAACTTTCTCGAAGCCAGCACGCAGGTAGTAGCCTAGTTTCGATGTGCCTTCCGGCGTTTCTTTGGGCAGGAAGCCGAGGTAATGCATCGTTTTGAAGATGCTGCCTTTCGCCAGATCATGGTGCGGGAAACCCGGCTCCGTACAACCCAGGCACGGGTGATTGGCGCGGGTCTTACTCGAATGCCGGTTCCACAGAATCCGGTTGCAGCTGGCGCGGGTCATAGGCCCGCGGCAACCTACCTCATAAAACAAACAACCACCCCGCTTACCGAAGCCACCATCAACTTTCTGTGCGAAGCTGATGACGTTGGTACAGCCTGTTTGAACGAAGTCAGTGAAGAACGTTTTGGGACGGTGGTATTCATCAATTAATACATCGCCGATACGACCCGTCGAAATGGCCACCAGGATTTGTGTGATCCAATCGGGGTGCGCTGGGCAACCGGGAATATTAATAACAGGCAAGCCGCCTTTCGATACATAATCAGCCCCTAGAAATCCCCTTTTACTCTTCCGCAAAAATTGTAAACCCGTCGATTCGCTGGGGTTAGGTGCCACGGCCGGAATACCACCCCAAGTGGCACAATCGCCGATGGCCACCACATAGCCAACTACTTTCGAAAGTTCCCGAACCCAGTCCTGCATCGGCCGATCAGCAAAGTAATTCATGGTGCCACTGCCATGCGGCCCCTGAATGATACTGCCTTCGTACACGAGTATGTCGCATTGAGTACGGCCGCTGAGAATATCGTTGAGCAAGTCGGTCACCTGCTCGCCAATTTCAAGACCAATAGACGGGTGCCAGAGGATGTTGACACCAAAATCGGTTACCAGATCGACAACTGTGGGCTC
>CAXTJJ010000168.1:1186-10887 GCA_964244155.1 uncultured Spirosoma sp. | reverse complement strand
CCTTTGTATTTGCCGAAGGGCATCTGATAATGAATCAATTCCCGTAAAATATCTGTGTTTCCGTGAGGCTGCTCGTCGTTGATGTCATTGACCATACTATCAAAATAAAGAAAAATAATTGATTTCACTACGTGATAAACCTTCCCTGGCAGACTTATTACTAAGATGAAAAAAGGTCTGTTCGTACTGATACTGCCGATGATGGCATTTATGTCCATCCTGATGCTGGGTGGAATTGAACGGAAACAAACGGCGTCACTCAACCCTAACCTATCCTCCAGGCCCAACATTATTGTCATTATGGCTGATGATATGGGCTATTCGGACGTAGGCTGTTATGGGGGTGAGATTCGTACACCCAATATTGATTTCCTCGCCAACAATGGCATTCGCTACACGCAGTTCTATAATACCTCGCGTTGCTGCCCCACGCGGGCGTCACTGCTGACGGGACTGTATAACCATCAGGCGGGTATCGGGAAGATGACCGATGCTGAAGACGAACCGGGTTATCGTGGACACATGACCGAAAACACCGTCACACTGGCGGAAGTGCTTAAGTCGGCGGGCTACCAAACGGCCATGACCGGCAAATGGCATGTTTCGAATACCAATGTCCAGAAGAACCCGCAGGCGCAGCTCGACTGGTTGAATCACCGGAAAGACTACGGCGATTTTGCGCCCATCAGCCAGTATCCAACCAGCCGTGGTTTCGATAAATACTTCGGTAATATCTGGGGCGTGGTTGATTTCTTCGACCCGTTTAGCCTGGTCAGCGGGACAAAACCCATCAATGAAGTCCCTAAAAACTATTACCATACCGACGCCATTAGCGATACGACGGTGGCGTATATCAAATCTTTCGCCAAGGGATCGTCGCCGTTTTTTATCTACGTCGCCGAAACGGCCCCGCACTGGCCCCTGATGGCATTGCCCGAAGACATTGCGAAATACAAGGATACATACAAAGTTGGTTGGGATGCCATTCGAAAAGCCCGATACGAGAAAATGAACAAACTGGGCCTGATTGATCCCGCAAAAACCAAACTATCCAGACGCTGGCAGGATTCTTTAACATGGGCAAATAACTCCGATAAAGAGTGGGACGCCCGCGCCATGGCCGTTCATGCGGCTATGATCGACCGGATGGATCAGGGGATTGGCCGCATGATCAACGCCCTGCGCGAAACCGGTCAACTGGACAATACATTGATTCTGTTTTTGTCGGATAACGGGGCAAGTCCCGAAAACTGTGCGGCCTACGGCCCCGGTTTCGACCGTCCCAACAAAACCCGCGATGGTCGGGAAATCGTGTACGACCTGAAAAAACAGCTACTGCCCGGTGCCGAAACATCCTACGCGTCGATTGGGCAGCGGTGGGCCAATGTAGCCAATACGCCTTACCAATTTTGGAAAGCTGAATCGTATGAAGGGGGTGTCCGTACGCCTTTGGTGGCTTTCTGGCCCAAAGGTATCACGGCAAAAAAAGGCACCTACAGCACTCAGGTGGGGCATGTAATGGATTTCATGCGCACCTTTACAGAGCTGGCAGGTGCAACTTATCCGAAGACGTACAAAGGACGCGCCATCACCCCGACAACTGGCATCAGTCTCATGCCTTCCTTTGCCGGAAAGCTTTCCGCTGGCCACGAGTCGTTGTTCAACGAGCATTTCGGTGCCCGCTACGCTCGTTCGGGTGATTGGAAACTGGTTTCATCCAGCCGCGACAGCGCCTGGAATCTATTTGATCTGGCTACGGATAACGCTGAAACACAAAACGTTGCAGCACAACATCCCGACAAAGTCCGCCAGTTAGCCAGTTTGTGGCAGCAATGGGCCACCACGCACGAGGTGTTTCCGAAACCCGGCAAACGGAAGTAGCAAATAGGGAAAGCGTGAACGGTGCATCAAAGCCAGCAAATTGCCCTACACAACTGCCGATTCGAGCAGTCGGATTGTGCCCGCCGTGGCATCTATTTCGGCGTCGATGCCCAGCGGAACCGTAAATTTGTCTTTTATATGCCCGATCATGGCTCCCGAATAGGCAGGTTTGTTCAACGGAATGATGTATTCAGTCAGGACGTCATCCAGCGTTAGGGAGCCGTAGCCACCACTGCTGGGGCCGCAGTCGCTGCACTTGCCAAAAACAAAACCCGCCAGCTGATTCAGAACGCCCGCCAGCTTGAGTTGGGTCATCATCCGGTCCATGCGGTAAATATCTTCGTGGGTATCTTCCAGAAACAAGATCGTGTTTTTCCAGTCGGGGAGGTAGGGCGAACCGATGATATGGCTGAGCACGGTGAGGTTACCGCCTACCAGCCGCCCACGGGCCAGCCCCGGTTGGATGGTCGTGATCCGATCCTGTGTTTGCGTAAGATTGTCGCCTTTTTCGGTAGGGTTGCGCATGGTTAACGCTTCGCCCTCGATCAGGAGTCGTTTGAACCAGTCGACCGTATAGGTATTGAAGGTGGCCGAGGCAACCGGCCCGTGAAACGTTACCAGTCCTGTTTTGGCATATACACCCAGTAACAACGCGGTAACATCGCTGTAGCCGATCAGGATTTTTGGGTTTCGTTGAATGAGGTCATAATCCAGCAACGGCAGTAGGCGGGCACAGCCCCAGCCTCCGTGAATCGCCATCACGGCTTTAACATTACGATCATTGAACAGCGCGTGCAGATCGGACGCGCGGTCGGCATCGCGGCCGGCCAGATAGCCGTAGCGGTCGTAGGCGTGCGGGCCAACTGTCGTTTTAAACCCCAGCGCCTGAAGGGATTCCTGCGCAATCTGTACTGTTTCGCGGCTGTAGGCCGGAGCCGCCGGACAAAACAGGCCGATGGTATCGCCCGGTCGTAAACGGTCCGGTTTTATAGGGGTCGCCGGGGCTGGCTGGTTGCGGGTCAGCGACAGAAAAGGAGCCAGTGACGTGGCTTGGAGAAAGGAACGGCGTGAAGGCATCAGGCTAGCGAGTGATTCAGAACAGTGCAGAAAGATAACCCAAAACAGGGAAGTGGGCAAGCCAACGCAGTAGCTTATGTACTTCGGAAACTTTCATAGTTGTAAATCAGAATTAGTCACTAATCAATCAAAATCCTGCAATGATCACTAAACTACCTGTTCGAGCTTTACTAGCCATAGTAAGCTTGCTTTGGGCATTCCCGGCGGTTCAGGCCGCTGCCCCCATGACGACAATACCACAACTGACGGCCGACTGGCAACGCGCGAAAGAGTACACGAAAGAGTATCTGGACGTGATGCCAGAGGATGGCGTTAACTTTAAGCCAACACCCGAGATTCGCAGTTTTGCCGAGCAAATGCTGCACCTGACAGCCGCCAACTACAACTTTGGCGCTATGGCCAGCGGGAAACCGAACCCGATGCAGGGCAAGAAACTCGAAGAGATGAGTGAACTGAAAACCAAGGCTGCGTTGACCAAAGCCGTTATGGACAGTTACGATTTTATGATCGACGCGGTGAAAGGGATGACGGACGCGCAACTGGCCGATAACGTGAAGATGGGTCAGCGGGAAATGACCAAAGAAGTCCTGCTGGCGAAAGCCTTTGAACACCAGACCCACCACCGGGGGCAATGCACGATCTACATCCGCATGAAAGGCGTCAAGCCACCCAATGAAAAACTGTTTTAGCGGCATTACTCAAGTTACACAGGGGTGCCACGGTTCAGAACCGTAGCACCCCTTACCATTTTGACGGGAGATAGGCGCTTTGTTAAACATCGCGAAAAGAACGGGAGTTAAGTAGGGATGCCGGTTCAAAAACATCCTGGCGTCAGGATGCTGGCCGCTTCTACCATTCATGAGAACACCACTACTCGCTCGTTATTCTCCTGGCCTTTTATTGCTTGTACTCTTAGTGCAATGCCAGAAAATCAAACCGGAAGCGCCCAAAGCTGAAGGTTTCGACCCGCCCATTCCACCCGCTCTTTCTTATTTGGCTGGCCCCATAACCTTTCAACTTCGTGAGCTGGAAGAGAAAATCAACAAAGAACTTGATCCTGTTTTGGTCGGAAAACAGACAAAAGACGGAAAGACAAAAGGGATCATTTCGTTTCGGGTAAAACGCCTGGGACCCGTGCATGTTGAGTATGCCGATCAGCAGATAAAACTATCGGCACCGCTACAAATGTGGCTGACAAAACCGTTTAGCCGCGATACCACAGCCCCTAAAAAACCCTTTTGCGCTATAGATGTCAACTTCAAAAGCCCAATCAGCGTAACACCCAACTGGCGATTAGGGAGCCGCACGACCTTTACGGATTACAAATGGATTGTTCAGCCTAAAGTGGCGGGCATCTCCCTGACAAACATTGTTCAGAATATTCTCGATAGACACAAGACGGCTATCGAAATGGCCATTGACTCAGCCGTTCACACCCAGTTGCGTTTCGACAAGATGGTGAAACCGATCTGGCATGATCTGCAAAATCCATTGCTGATCAATAAGGAGTATGGCCTCTGGCTCACGCCCAGACCCATCAGCGTGGCGGCAGGTCCGGTTACAGGCGACGCCACCCAGTTGACTACCCACATCCGGCTCGCGGTTGAGACTCAAACGGAGCTGAAGCCGACAACGCCTGTACATAAACGAACGCCGTTGCCCCAGCTACAAAAGCGGGATACGGTGTCGCAAACGTCGGATTTACACCTGATGAGTTTCATTCCATATACAGACATCAACCGGATGCTGGCCATCACGACCAACAACAAGGACAAAAAGCTGATCCTTGGCTCATTGACCATCAACACGATATCGGTATACGGGGGCCAGCATGCCCTCATTGTTAAAGCCGATGTGAGCGGCCTGATGGATGGGACAGTCTATCTACGGGGTCGACCGATGTTTGATACGTTGAATAATACCCTGCATATAAGCAATTTAGATTTTGATGCGGAAACCTGGAAGGTGCTACCCAAAGGCAGTGACTCCGTTTGGCATAAAGGGCTTCGGACATTGCTGGAGAGCCTGCTGACGATTCCGCTGGGGGATGATATTGCCAAACTACCCCAGGCAATCGACAAAGCGTTTGAGCAGGGCGGGCCGGGCAAAAAAACAGACCTTGGTATTCAGTCATTTCGGTTTGTGCCCCGGAAAATAGCGATTCGCCCCGATGGGATTCAGGCGTTGATCCACGTGCAATCGAAAGTACAAGTGAAGGTAAATCAGTTATAGATACTAATCGAATATGGTACTTTTTATCAGCATTACGCTACTCGTGGCAGGCTGGTTCGGCTGGCAATACATGAGTCAGAAACGGACGCCGGTAACCCCACTGCCCGCCACTTACCCGCAGTTATTGCAGGAACACGTTTCATACTATCAGGCCCTTTCCGACGAAAAAAAGCGGGTGTTTGAAGATCGGGTCAATCGCTTTCTGACGACCACCAGGGTGGAAGGAGTCGGCACAACTGTCAATGACGTCGATAAGATTCTGGTCGCCAGTAGTGCGATCATTCCCATTTTTGGTTTCGACGATTGGTACTACCCGCTGACTAACGTGCTGCTTTATGAAGATCGCTTCAATGCCGACTACCAGACTACCGGCGACGAACGAAATATTCTGGGTATGGTAGGCGAGGGTGGTGCTTTACAGAGTACTATGGTACTGTCGAAACCGGCTCTTTATGAAGGTTTCGCCAATGACAGCAGCAAAGAAAATACGGGTATTCACGAGTTTGTTCACCTGCTCGATAAAGTCGACGGCTCGACCGATGGCCTACCCGCTTATTTTCTGGACAAAGAGCATGTAAAACCCTGGCTTCAACTCATCCACAGGAGTATCGGTGAGATTAAAGCCAATCAGTCAGACATCAATCCCTACGGCATCACGAACGAAGCCGAGTTCTTTGCCGTCGTGTCGGAGTATTTCTTTAAACGGCCTGATCTGCTTAAGGAAAAACACCCACAGTTATTTGCCCGGTTGGAAGAAATCTTCCGGCAGAACCCCGCCGATGTAAATCAAACGGTCGCTCCGCCTTCGCCCGAAGGCAAGCCATAGGTCAGTATAACTACGTTCAAACAGAATACATTACGCTAAATAAATAGCTTATCTATAGGGTTTGCCTTTTCATTAATTTACTCCTACTGAAAAGCCACTATCCCATGCGTAAGAAAATTATTGTTTGTGCCGATGGCACCTGGAATGACCCCGAACAACTAGACCGGGGAAGTCTGGTTCCTACCAATGTTGTAAAAATTGCGCGGGCACTGGCCCTGGCAAAAGCGGAGGGTCAGGAGGATATTTTTTATGACCTCGGCGTTGGAACCGGCCAGGGGCTGGATCGGTTCATGGGCGGCCTGACGGGTAATGGCCTGCTGCATAATATTTTTGAATGCTATCATTTTATTGCTGAGCGCTACCAGCCCGGCGACGAAATATTTCTTTTCGGCTTCAGCCGGGGTGCCTACACGGTACGAAGTCTGGCGGGGCTGATCTGTCAGTTTGGTATCGACAAAGCGCTGATCAATCAAGACCTTGCCCGCCCCAAAGCAACCGTCTCGACACAAGCTGATAAACCAGCCATTACCACCGAAGAGAATCGCCCTCAGGAGACATCGGTGAAAAAGTCCGGCGAGTCGCTCGATCGCCTGAACCAGCTTCGTATGGCCTATAAGCGCCTGAAAGCCGAACAAAGCGATCATGTTGTCAGCGATTATAAAAGCAGCCATGACTGCTACGAGCCACATATCGAGATGATTGGCGTTTGGGATACCGTAGGCTCGCTGGGCATACCTTTATTGATTCCGGAATGGTTGCTCGGTAAAACGGCGTCGGAACGTTTGTCAAAGTGGTTATTAGGAAATTATCGCTTCCTGAACGTGGGCCTCAACCCCAAAGTGAAAGCCGCCTACCACGCGCTGTCCATCGACGAAAACAGGCGGGCTTTCTGGCCGACCCTCTGGGATGAAACCAGCCTGCAACCTCATCAGTGTGTCAAGCAGGTCTGGTTCACGGGTATTCATAGTAACGTGGGCGGAGGCTATGCCGACGCCGGCTTGTCGGACAATGCGCTGCTCTGGATGGTGGAACAGGGGAAAAAGCACGGCCTTCAATTTTCGGATTCATATTTAGAGCGAAATACACAAGCCGATACGTATTACGGTGAAATCAGGGATGAACGAACCCGCTGGATCAAACGGGTGCTTTTTCAGAAGGGGATTCGTAACGTCGAGGAAATCTGCACGAAAGTCGGTATCGTGCCCGTCATCGCCGAGAGTGCGATTGAACGGCAAAAGTCGGTTATCTGTAAGAAGCCCTATAAAGTGAGCCTACCCACAAAGCACCATGTCGAGAAGGGGTTTTAACGACCGTTCACACTTGGCTTTGCGACCGGGCTGGCGTTCCAGTGTGCGCTATCCTTCAGGGCCTCTGGCCCGCGTTATTCTGTATCAATAAGCATCTAAAACGACTAATGGCGATTCAGGACAGGCACTACTAAATAAATAGTGTTGAGGTTCCATAACAATACCAGCTTTTACAGGATTCCAATGAATATAGTGGAGTTTTTGGTCGATCATTTTATTAGAAAATAACTCGACAGGATGCGAAGTTTTCTGCCAGAACATAAAGTCACTGTTCTGTTTTTGTGATTTGGCATAGTACGTAAACAGATACAGTAACCAATCCTTCCGGCTTTCCTGTTGATCTTCCTGGATTAACTTGATAAGTTTTTTTGCGGTTGCACTTTTAAAATCACGTAATAGATCACTCAACAAACCATGCTGCGCCTGACGACGAATAATAAGGTGGATATGGTTTGACATGATGACATACGCATAGATTTCCAGACCACGCTCGCGTTGACAAAACTGTAAATTTTTGATAAGCTCGTGGCAGTAGCGTTGCCGGGTAAAAAGGTCTATCCAGCCTACCGTTGTCAGGGTAATGAAATAAGGGGCGTCTTCGGTGTTCGCTTTTAGAAATTCAGACATGAAGTTTAGGATTAAGGCGTTACGATATGAGTATTTTTAAGATAAGGAAAAGAATGTAGACATATATAGCTAATACGGGCCAGTGTGCCCTATCCTTGAGGGCCTCTGGCCCGTATCATCTGAAAACAGCCCTGTATAAGTAAATCTTAAGACGGACGTCCTTACACTAGGTATCAATCTAATTCTGACCCGATGAAACGCTCCTTCACCAAACTGTATGCTTTTATTCCGGACCTGGTTGTCATCGTCTTAACCATGGCCATGGTCCCATTGGTCAAAGAGCCGCTAGGCGTTGGAACCAAAGCCCCAAAAGAAGCCGAGGTGCTTTTTGATGGCTCAAAGAAGATGCTCGATGAAAAGTGGGTGTATTGGGAGGGTCCACGACTGGCGGCTACCATGCCCATTAAATGGAAAATTGAAAAAGACCCGGCAGGCAGTGGTACCGTTATGAATACCAACGACCCGGCTGCTGCGGGTGGCTTGTACGGTGCCGCCGACATTGTTACGAAAGAAACCTTCCGCGACTTTCGGCTGCATGTGGAGTTTTATGTGAGCAAACCGGGTGGCAACAGTGGCGTCTATCTCCAGAATCGCTACGAGATTCAGATTTTTGACGGCGATACGACCTCGCACGGTTTAGGGGCTGTGATCAACGAATCGCCCTCGCCGTACAAATTGTATACCGGTCCTGGAAAATGGAACGCCTATGATATTCAATTCCGGGCTGCCCGATTCACCGATGGTAAACGCACCGAACCCGCTATGGTAACGCTCTATCTGAACGGTAAAAAAGCGCATACCAACCAGAAAATAACCCAGGTATGGGGTGGTCCAAATTCGGGTATCGACGGTGGTAATGATGGTGGTAAAGGCGTTACCGATACGCCGGGTGGTATCAAGCTGCAAGCCGAAGGTCACGATGTGTATTACCGGAACATCTGGATCAAACCGCTGGATTTAAAGCAGGCTAATACCGATTTTTAAGGTAACGACCTTGCTCTGGTACTTTGTCCGAGACTGCTCGCTGAACGGTGGTTTATACGCCATATCCGGAAGATATTCTATAAAACACCGTTCAGCGAGCAGTGCCCTTTGTCGACCGGAAAACAGACTTATGTATGAAAAGGCGGCTCATTGAGAAAGCACTGGTTGTCAGTAGTGTACAGGCGATTTTGTTCGTCGGTTGTCTACACGATCTCCTAGCCCAGACGGTTTCTCCACAGCAATTGGTTCAGCAGCAAATTGACGGATGGAATGCACATAATGCGGCTAACTTTGCTGCTCCCTATGCGGATACAACTTCGCTGTATACTTTTCCAAATCAGGTGCTGGCCCGGTTCAAGAACCATAAAGAAATTGAGGTCTATTATGCTAAACTTTTTGAGGCCAACCCCCGGCTTCACTGCGACGTGGCAAGTCAGATGATGGTGGGTAATACGGTTGTGTTGCACGAAAAAATCACAGGCTGGACAAATCGGCCTAACAGCGAATCAATAGTCATTTACCACGTTGAGAATAATAAGATTGTCAGTGTGCATTTTGTTAGAAAGTAGCGTGTCAGGGTAACGGGCAAGCTACTGGCTAATGCGGATATAATTTTACCGAGGCTGCAAGTGGGGATCGACAACTTAGCGTACCGCTAATTTTTATAACTTGCTATCTCATCAGTCGTTATCCTTTATGTTCTCTCAACTCATCCCATACTTTCAGAGCCAGCCTGTAAAACGTGCTTACCTTTTTGGCTCAGCGGC
>CAXTJJ010000168.1:0-1176 GCA_964244155.1 uncultured Spirosoma sp. | reverse complement strand
GCGGCACGGGGGGAACAAACGAAAGACAGTGACATTGATATTTTGGTTGAACTGGACTATGAACGGGGTGCCGACTTTTATCAGTTCTTAGACATGCAGGAGCAACTATCGCTATTGCTTGATATGCCTGTAGATTTGGTCAGTGCCAATGGGCTCTCTCCATTTATTAAGTCGTTCATTGACCAGGAAAAACAACTGATCTATGAAAAGGCTGCTTGACGATAAAACTCGGTTGTTGCACATTCTTCAGGCTATTGCTTATGTGGACGAGTTCATGACGAGTCGTTCTAAAGAGTCGCTTTACGACGAGCCCATGTTTCGTTTTGCCATTGAACGACAACTAGAAATTATTGGTGAGGCGGCCAAAGCCAACCAATTGTCGGATACCAGTAAAGAATTGGCCCCAGAAACTGAATAGCGGAAGATCGTTGCTTTTCGCAATTTCGTTACACATGAATACTTCGGTGTTGACCTTGAATTGCTTTGGGATATCGCGACGCAGAAGTTGGAACCCCTGAAGCTAACTGTTGAACGAATCCTTGTTGACCAATTTTAGGTAGATTTTCAATAGATATATTTAGCTGGAAAAAACAATACAGAAAAGAGAAATGGCTAAAGATGTGTATACTTGCCAATACGCTCATCTTAAGTCCTTCCTCAAATGAAACACCTCTTCATTCTCCTGCTTTGCACAACTCTTTTTGTCTCGGCCTGCCGCTCAACCGAAACAAATACGGACACACTGAAAACCTACTTCACGTCGGATACCAGTGGGGTCGCCAATGGGGGTGTTCAGATTATTCCCATCAAAACACTCAACCGGACGTTTAAGGTCTGGACAAAGCGCTTTGGCCACAACCCGAAAATTAAAGTGCTGCTCCTCAACGGTGGTCCCGGTGCCACACATGAGTATTTCGAGGTGATGGAGAGTTTCCTGCCCGCCGAAGGCATCGAGTTTATTTACTATGACCAACTGGGAACGGGTAACTCCGATAACCCCAACGACACGACTTTCTGGAGTTTACCCCGCTATGTGGAAGAGGTTGAACAGGTTCGTGCGGCCCTGAATCTGACACCCGATAATTTTTATTTGCTGGGCCACTCCTGGGGTGGTATTCTGGCCATGCAGTACGCCCTCAAATACGGCAAGAACCTGAAGGGGTTAGTTATCTCGAA
>CAXTJJ010000167.1:0-10921 GCA_964244155.1 uncultured Spirosoma sp. | reverse complement strand
TCTAACAAAAAATGATCCGGTTGTCACTTACTTAACGTAACCCGGTTAATTGTTTGTCTGAACAGGCAATAAACAAGTTAATTGTCTCAAAAATGCTATACTTAAAATTTATTTGCAGATGTTAAGCGGCCGTTAAAATGTATTGTTTTTATAGCGGTATTTTGTTCGCGTCACTTACGATAAATATAGACACAAAGTTTTCTTTCGACAGGTCTTTAAAAAGCTACGTAGTTCTGACGAGCCAGGTTGCGTCGATTGCACAGACGCATGCCAGTTATTTTCACTATAGCAGGAGTGTACTAACCAGCCGGTAAGAGCCCTGGTAAACAAATGTACATTGCTGGGGGTTTAAATGGTACAGAACGCGAATTAACAGGCATCGTTTTCACACGAAACTATGAAAATACTGTTCATACTACTTGTGCTAATGTCGACGGGACTATCGGTACTGGCACAGACTAAGCCTGCGACGACCACGCCACCAGCCGTTGTCTCGGCTATTGAGGGGGTCAGTGGCAAGCAGTTTTTACCCGACACGAGCTTTGCCGCCTTGTCGGAAGACGACATAACTTTATTGGCTAAGGAATCCGTCGCCAATTGGGGGTTGTTACAGGAGTCGAGTCCATATATAACGTATTCGAATCTGGTTGTTGGTACACGGTCCTATCAATTGCTTATTACGAAAACACCCAAAGATGAATTTCCTACGGCGACCTTGATGCGTTATACGACGCCAAAATCAAAACCTGAACCCATTGCCCGTGGTATACTCAAACCTAAAGCAGATGAAAAGTCCAAATAAGCTGTCCTGTACGCATGATTTCAATAAAAAGAATTCCAGTCAGTTCTTGAGTTGTAATGGGATTCTGACCACCAAAAAAGCACATATATAAAAAATGCCCGGCCGGTAGGGTCGGGCATTTTTTATGTAATAAAACCGATAAGGGGAAGTTTTCATCAGAAGCTTCCGCAGCATGATCGCTTAGGCAAAGCGTGATCACTCTGGCTGCGATTCGAAGATCGCCATTGCTTTGTCGATCGTTTCGTCGTCTACCCCATCAATTGTTAGTTCATTATCATTTTCTACATTACTGATAATGGTGACGGTATCCATATTTAAGCCGGGATCGGCAAGAAATAACGCGGCTCGGAATCGTTCTTCAATCCGACGGTTCAACGCATCGTTGATATCGTGCGTGAGCGCGTTAGCTAGTTGAGTTTCCTCTTTGTTACTGATCATTCTTACTAGTTATTTTAAAGACTGTTTGACGTTATAAAGATAACGAAACATAGCAATTGCCCAAACACGTCAGGTTTCTTTTATACCAGTAAATTACGTCAGGCTCGGCTTGTAAAACGTAATGTTTATACAACCCTACTTTAATAAAGACAATAAGCCATCGTAAGCCCTACGGAATAAGGCTTCAAAAGGTAGAACCAAGGATAACTTGTTGGTCGACAGACGTGTTATAAGCTCTGTGCCTATGCCATCTGGAGGTCTCTTTCTTCTGGCACGGCCTCTTTCTGATTCAACTCCTTCAATACGGCCCGTGCAAACGCCAGCCGATCTGATTTACGATACTGCTCCATGTGTGAAGCACCTGATGGAGGAGAGAAGCTTTCGTTGACTCGCTGGCAGGCAGCCCACAATTCGGGGTGCAACTTGATTTTATGCTGGCGGATAGGTGTATCTGCACCAAACCACAAATTTTTGATGTTATCTACTGTTGACTTCATGTCAATAAATGATAGTATGAAGCCAAACCGTGCCTTATGATTAATGTTTTTGGAAATTCTGATTATTAACAGAACCTTAATCTAATGCGTACTGGCTTAGGCTTCCGGATAGATAGTTTTACTTGGTCAGTTTCTTCCTTTGGGTGTGAATAAGGACCCAAAGCAGATTAATTACTGATTTATTCATAATTAATAACGAACAAATAATAAAAAAGATAGGACCTGTTAATAAAAAAATGGTTTTTCGTACACTTTATATTTTACTTGCAATATAGTGCGACAGGTATATTATATTGCGCATCTACAGAGATAAGCTCAGTCCTGTAGATTCTTGAGCAATCGTAACATCCATACTTTGTAGATATATAATCCCTACAATCTAACACCAAAACATCGCTTAGCCTTGCTATGGAAAGATTTGAGGAGTCTGATAATAAGCTATTTAGCCCACCCTCCGATGAACATGTACACGTTTGGCGTTACATGGATTTTACCAGATTTGTTGCTCTTCTCAACTCAGGAAGTCTTTGCTTAACCCGGTGTGATCAGTTCGACGATCATTTTGAGGGAACGATACCAGATCAGGATATACAGACAAGACTGGAAGCGTATAAAAATGAATTTCCAGCTAAAGCATCCCTTTCAGCGGAGCAATTGTCGGCTGTGTTGGGGAGGTTGTGGAAAAAATACCAGCGCCAATACGTGTTTATAAGCTGTTGGCACATGACAGAGTATGAATCGGCGGCTATGTGGCGATTATACACAAAGTCAAATGCTATCATTGCCATTCAAACGACCTACGCAAAATTAAGAAATGCGTTGCCCGCCAGTTTCCACATAGGCGAGGTTAATTATATTGATCATAAGACATACATAAACGATGAGAAGGAGGGCTTCTTTAGCATTATGTGTAAGCGAAAATCCTTTGAACATGAACGCGAACTGCGAATTTGCTTTGTCGACTCATATGAATTTCAGCAAGACAGTAAAGACGCCCAACGGTTTTTAACAGGGAATAATACACGTCTTCTGGAGTCTGTTCCCGTTGATTTGCAAGTGTTGATTGAATCGGTGCGCGTGGCACCCGGAGAACCTGCCTGGCTTGTTGAACTGATCAAAGACACGCTGATTCGGTTTGGCTACAGACTGCCTGTCTGTCAGGCTGGCTTTGATGAGTACCCCTTATTTTAAGCCTTTTCGATGGCCTGTCCTTTACAGTTCATAAAAATCAAACGGCATCCAATCGGATACCGCCTGAAAATAATCTCTATTAAAAACATAAGCTCGTACGCCGGTTAAGCCTCTAGCGTTGCACGGTAATGTATGTGACCGACGATGGGCTAACTTGGTCTAAACCAGTGGTTGAATTAATTTGATGACTAAATAAGCCCGGCTGCCCCGATGTGGTCGGGCTTTTTATATACCCTCTTGTCCAGCTAAGAAATCGTGGATGTAGCCGTAACAAAGTACAGTTAAAAAGGCATGACCTGCTGGGCCTGGCTACTCTCCAGGGCTAAATCAATTATTCGGGCGAGTTGCCGGATATCAGTGGGTGTTATGGCGGGTTCAGCCTTGTTGACAATGGCATCGTACAGGTTATCATAAAAAGGTGTATAGTTGCCCCGTTGGCTTTCCAACTGTTCGGTTTGCCCATTTCGGTAAAGTGTTCCCCAACGATCCTGCGGTTCGGTCCCCCAGCCAGCCTCATCAGGCAATTGATTCATCCGAAGTCGCTCTTCCTGCGGATCTAACCCGCTTTTTATGAATGAACCTTCTGTTCCATGAAGGCTGTAGCGAAGGGCGTTGTGATACACCAGCAAACTGGATTCAAGTCGAACGACCTTATCGGCATAGCCCAGTCTGATGTCGAAATAATCGTTGATAAGGCTATTCGGCCTGATAATGCGTATGGTCGCCTGCACATTGTCTGGCGCGCCGAAGAGGTGTAATGCCTGATCCAGTATATGCGGGCCTAAGTTATAAAGATTCCCGCGGGCAATACCCGGCTGCTCTTTCCAGGTCCGTGCATTCACGTTTACGGGCGAGTAGCGATCGTAACGGCCTTCGTACTCCACCAGAGTTCCCAGCACCCCTGCATCGAGCAGGCGTTTGATTGTCAAAAAGTCGGAGTCCCAACGCCTGTTTTGATAAGCCGTAGCTATACGTCCCTGTTGCTGAGCCAGCACCAGCAGTTCGTTGGCGTCACGTTCAGACGTGGCAAACGGTTTCTCGACAACCACGTGTTTGTTGTGTTCCAACGCTCGTCGGGCATAGTCGACGTGCGTTTCATTGGGGGTACAAATGAAAACCAGATCTATAGAAGGGTCGGCGAATAGCGCATCGGCTGTAGCGACCCACTCAATCGAGGTATCGAATGCATGAACAGCATCGGGACGGCTACTGGCAATCTTTTTCAGATGAAAGCGTGGGTTGACCGATAGAAACGGCGCGTGAAAATACCGTCCGGACAACCCAAACCCGACTATACCAACCTGAATAATAGGGGCCATAGGAAAAGCGATAAGCATCAGGAAATAACGGATAAAGGATGCATTCGTCCACTAAATACCCGCCAAACCGGTAAATAACCTCATAGAGTCACTTCTATTTGTGTTAACAGTAGTTTACTACAGCAAAATGGATAAAAAGGCGTTATGGGTAATCCTGTTGATTACCGTTCATGTGACATTCGGTTTTTCGCAAAACCGCGTACCGGCGATCAGACAGGACGTGCCCCTGGATTCAATTCGCTTGAGTGATCCGTTTATTTTGGCGGACAAAAACACTGCCATGTATTATATGACAGGTACGGGAGGTATGCTGTGGAAAAGCAACGACTTGAGAAAGTGGACAGGCCCTTTCGTTGTGGCCAGGACCGACCCTGAATCCTGGATGGGGAAGAATCCGATGATCTGGGCCGCTGAACTGCACCGCTACCACGATAAATACTACTATTTTGCCACCTTCACAAACCGGGAAGTGAAGATCGACACGGTTGGCGAGAACATTATCGAACGTCGGGCCAGCCACGTTTTGGTCAGCGATAAACCCGATGGCCCCTATGTCCCTATGAAAGACCCTGTATATCTGCCTGCCAACAAACCCACATTAGATGGCACTTTATGGGTCGATAAAGATGGAAAACCCTACATGGTTTACTGTTATGAATGGCTGCAAAACCTGAATGGGACCATTGAAAAGATTGAATTGAAGCCTGATCTAAGCGGTTCAATAGGCGAGGGGAAGGTGCTTTTTCGGGCCAGCGAAAGCCCCTGGAGCCGTGATAAATTGACAAGCGATTCGGGACCGAATAAAGTAACGGATGGCCCATTCTTATTTCAGACAGGAACAGGAAGACTTGGCATGATCTGGACCAGTTGGATAGGCAATATATACACGCAGGGCGTTGTCTATTCAAAAAGCGGAACACTTGATGGCCCCTGGTTGCAGGAGAAAGACCCTATCACTCCGCCCAATTACGGGCATGGTATGTTGTTTAGTACACTAAATGGCAGATGGTTAATGTCCGTTCATAGTCATACAACGGTCAATGGCCGTACTGTCCGACATCCTCATTTATTTAACGTTGACTTTTCGGGTGATAAACTGGTTGTCGGGAAGCCTTATATACCCTAACAAAGACGCTTTTTTTCTTTTTGCACCGTTGGCACTGTTTGTTGGTGAACATCAAACGCGGAAGATTACTCTACGGAGAAGCCAGATGGCGGTCGTACCCTGCTTTAACCAGTTCTTCATAAGCCGCCCACACATCCCCAGGTATCTCCTGAGGTATTTGAAATCCCTTAGCCGGGTAGATTTTGATCCGTTGCAGGTCGCCAACCATAATGCTGATCACATCATCCGGCGTCAGACCCGGATTAGAGTATTTGCTTAAATAATCATCGAAAGAATCCTGAGGAGACGTGACGATCACCTGTTTCTGGGGCCATACCTGTCTAAAGGTAGCGTAGCTCCGTCGCTCCATATACGGCTTTTGTACGAGAATAAACTTCTCTACAGCTATGTTGCGCTCGGCCAGTAACTGTTTGGTGAACAATACGTTTTCGCCCGTATTGCTGGACTGGTTTTCAATCAATATACAGTCGGCGGGCACCCCCATATCCAGGGCCACGCGCGCGAAAATATCCGCTTCAGGTTCTGACCACATGAACCTGGTAATGACGCCCAGGCCCCCGGAGAAGATCAATAGGGGAGCCCAGCCCTCCCTAAATAAGTCTGCCCCCCGTTGGGCAACCCGAAGGTCGTGACTACAGAGAACAAAAATCGCGTCTGCTTTTTCGAGTTGATGATTGGTGTGATGGTACTGCCAAAGTTTTACTGCCAGGTCGTGTATGTGATGCGTCATTTAACCTTGATAAATAATAAATAACTACGAAGTATTGATACGAATAGTTTGCCAAATGAAAGCCCCCCTACAATAACGTTGGTGATTTTTGCTCTTTTCTAAAACAATAAAAATAGACAGATGCTTGTTTTTAATATGTTTTTAATGTGGTACGTAAATTTAATTTTCAACAAAACTCAATCGTTTATGAAGGTTACGACAAATCAATTCGGCCGCCGGGCGGCTGGTATTTTTGCCGCTCTTTTAGTAGGTTTTTCAATGTCACTTACGTCATGCAAAGATGACGACAACCCTAACACAACACCACCTTCGGGTTCATCAACGATTACAGACGTGGTTGTTGCGAGCGATCAATTTACGCTTCTCGAAGCGGCTGTTACCCGAGCCGGGTTGGCTACCACTTTGTCAGGGACTGGCCCATTTACCGTTTTTGCGCCAACCGACAATGCGTTTCGGGCGGCTGGTTTTGCGGATGCAGCTGCTATAAGTGCTGCGCCGGACACTACCCTGCGCCGAATTTTACTCTATCATGTTGTTAGCGGCTCTTACCCGGCGTCGGCCATTCCGTCGGGCCAGACGGCCTTACCTACGTCGTTGAGCGTAAACGGCACGACCTATGTAACAAAAGCTACCGCAACGACAGGAACTGGCGTTTCGGTCAATGGCGCACGCGTCATTACGGCCGATGTTCAGGCATCTAACGGGGTTATTCATGCCATTGATCGGGTATTAATGCCCGCCACTGGTACCGTTCTGCAGGTTGCACAGGCTGATACCACGCTAAGTTTGTTGGGGGCTGCTGTGGCCCGTGGCGGTGCTGCCGTGGCAACCGCTTTGTCAGGATCAACGCCCCTGACCGTTTTTGCGCCAACCAATGCTGCTTTCCGGGCAACGCCTTACAATACAGTGGCAGCCATCAATGCAGCTCCGGTTGCAACTCTGACGGCTATTTTAACGAACCACGTGGTTGTTAATCCCGGCCGGGCGTATTCGCCCACGATTGTTAGTGGACCTATCACTACCTTCGGCACTGGCAGCGTAACGGCTACGGTGGGAACTGGAAGCACCTTGACGTTGCTGAGTCCGGGTAATGCCGGGCAGGTATCCAATGTACTGGCTAATACCACAGGTGTTCAAAATCGGGATATTACCGCTACTAATGGTGTTATACACAAAATTGACCGGGTGCTGTTACCGTAGGTTGGTGTAGTTGTAAAGCGGTGAAATGGCCGAGTAGTTTGCTATGCCGCATTCAAGCGCGACCGTTTTTTGTTCGTGAAGCTATTGGACAGCAGATGCTGTCTAACCATCAGGCTCAAAAGGTTTAATCAAAGAGGCACAGCGCACACAGAGGTTCAATGGGTTACAGTCTGCCCAACCAAATCTCGGTGTGCTTTGTGCCTCTGTGATTAAACCTTTTTTTTAACCCTACCAATCTATTCTGGTAGAAAGGTAAACCTGATGCGTAATTGGTAAGTGGAACGCAATGCCCAGTAGTAATGAAAACAGATGAAGTTCGTTTATTTGGTGAACCTAAGTAATCAATGCCCATTAGAATCGTAAACAGGATGTAGATTACCTAATGTCAAAAAATGACTTTGATTATAAACTGGTCAGGCCTATCCCCCCGCTAGTCGACTTTGTGGATAGTATTTGGATGATCACCAATCAGTCAGATACTGATTTTGAAATCATTATTCTGCCCGATGGACGGGTTGATATTTTCTTTTCCTATTCCGATACCGAACCATTTCAGGTTACGCTTTTGGGTTTGGGTAGCGAGCCATCGCAAACCAGTATCTCGCCGAAAACAGTCATTTATGCTGTTAGTTTTAAACTCCTTGCAATCGAGTACCTGATCGATATGCCGGTGTCGTCTTTAGTGAATTATGGTCGTTTGCTGCCTAATGATTTCTGGGGAATTACCCGCAATGACCTCACCGATTTTGAGACTTTTTGTACAAAAGTTTCAGCAAAAATGGTCAGCTTGATAAAGGGGCAAGTCGACAGCCGAAAACGCATTTTATTTGACCTGATTTATGCTTCAAACGGTTCAATGCCTGTTAGTGAATTGGCAGACAGAGCCGCCTGGAGTAGCCGACAGATTAATCGGTACTTCAACCAGATGTTAGGTATTTCGTTAAAGGCTTACTGCTCAATTCTACGGTTTCGGGAGTCGTTTCCGCATCTACGGGAAGGGAAACTATACCCGGAGTTACCCTTTACAGATCAGGCTCATTTTATAAAAGAAGTGAAACGGTTGTCGGGTGTTGTTCCCAAAGAACTGGCTAAAAACAAAAACGACCGATTTATACAATTTTCAGCCTTGACGAACAGCTAGGTTTGCATCACAAAACTAGCTGTTCAACGATGATAACACAAGGTAAAACAATAGCCATCGTCGGTGGTGGCCCCGGTGGCCTGACACTGGCCAGACTTTTACAGATGCATGGAGTAACTGTAACTGTATTCGAACGGGATTTTAATAAGGATGCACGGGTACAGGGAGCTACCCTCGATTTACACGATGAATCGGGGCTGAAAGCACTGAGACAGGCTGGTTTATTTGATGCGTTCAAAGCGAACTACCGGCCTGGTGCCGACAAGGTCAGGCTTGTTGATAAACACGCAACGATCATTTTTGACGACCATGCTGGGCCGGACCAGGAGACATTCGGGCATGAAGCTTTTCGGCCGGAAATTGACCGTGGCCCCTTACGGAAAATCTTGTTAGAATCTTTGGCGTCCGGTACGGTGGTCTGGAATAGTCAGTTTTTATCCATGACGCAGGTCGAAGGTGCCTGGAAACTTGACTTTCAGAATGGTACGTCAGCCCTGGCCGATATTGTTGTAGCAGCCGATGGTGCCAACTCGAAAATAAGGCCATTCATTACACCTATAAAGCCTTTCTATGCTGGCATTACTGTTGTGGAGGGAAACGTTTATAACGCTGAAACCACTGCCCCGGCTATTTATACGCTCTTAAAAGGCGGGAAAATATTCGCTATAGATGATAACAAAACCTTGATCGTCAGTTCCAAGGGCGACGGGAGTCTGGCGTTTTACACGGGCTGTAGGACGGATGAGCATTGGGCGCAAACGAGCGGAATCAATTTTGCTGATAACGCGCAGGTGCTTGCCTGGTTTAAACAGGAGTTTTCGGATTGGAGTAGCGTGTGGTGGGAATTGTTTACTACCGATCAGGCACAGTTCACTCCCCGGCCGCAATATTGTATGCCTGTAGACCAAACCTGGGATGCGTTGTCAAATCTGACCATGCTAGGTGATGCGGCACACCTGATGCCACCCTATGCAGGCGAGGGCGTAAATATGGCGATGCTGGATGCACTGGAGCTAAGCAACTGCCTGACCAATGCCAGCTTCCCGGATGTAAAAACCGCCATTCGGACTTATGAAGAACAGATGCGTGCCAGAGCTTCGGAAACGGCACAACTGACCTTAGAACAAACAAAGGTCCTGCACTCCGAAGGGGCAATGGCTGCGATGATGGCAATTTTTGCGTAGCACTAGGATAATACCCATCTGGTACTTAACTCCTGTGCCAGTGCACTCAGCTTGTCGAAGGATAGCGGTTTAGTAATAAATTGATTGGCACCTAATGCAAATGAGCGGTTCTGCTCAGCTTCGGCCGAAGAGGTAGTTAATATAACTACTGGTAAGTTAGCAAATTCAGGCGTGTTCCGTAACTCCTGGAGAACTTCAAACCCGTTTTTGCGAGGCATGTTAATGTCTAATAAAACTAAGCGAGGCAGTGTAGTACATTTTGCCAGGCAAGGCAATAACTCGCTACCGTCGTTAAGCGCAAACACGGAAATAGGCGGGGTACAGGCTTTAAAAGCAGAGCTTATAAAGAGTTGATCATCTTCATCATCATCAACAACCCAAACTTTGTATGAATTTATATTCACTTTATCAAGACGCACGGTGGTTCAAAAATAAATCGGGTAATATTAATACTTTGTAACTAAGAAGCAAATAATTACTAATTATTAGGTCATAGTATTAGTATCCCTGTCTAAATTAAAACTATCGGTGGATAGACTCGTTAAATAACTTACTGAGTTGAATCTCGTTCTTTGAGTCTTGATTTCCGAATATGGTTTATTCAATATTGATAGTTGACGACGATGAAGATGATTTTGACTTATTAAATCTTCACGTCAAACGATGCCATCACCAGCTTACCGTTGCTTATACTCAAAACGGAGTTGAGGCAGTGCGGAAATTGACCGAGGGTATGAGTCCTAATTTAATTGTTGTGGACGCTCATATGCCCATCATGGATGGCTATGAGTTGTTGGAGTGGATTATGAACTCTGAAGCATGTCGACACATACCCGTTATTGTCTGGACGGGAGACATGTCATCGAGTGACGTTTTCCGTTATTATAAGGCTGGTGCCAATGCCGTCATGCTCAAAGAGTCTGCTTTAAAAGATGTTGAGTCTTTTTGCCATTATTGGTTTTCTATGGTTCAACTGCCTAAAGCTGTTTAAGGCCGTCTTACAAGCTCAGACCGAACAATAACTCAATTTGTGCTGCCTTGATCTTAGGTATTCGTGCCAGACTCATTCTCCCTCTCAGCAATTGCGATCATCTTAGTAAACGAAGACGGGAACAGTCCTAACTGCTTGTGTTGCCCGGCAATAGGTTATCGTTACAATGCGTAAGAAAGGCTTGATACTATCTATAATGCTTTTTTATAGTCAACAAACAGGCGGTGCAGGTAGCGAAGGAGGAATGATTACGTAGAGTACAGCTCGAAGATGTCTATATCATTACTGGAAAAGTTGAATTC
>CAXTJJ010000166.1:0-10950 GCA_964244155.1 uncultured Spirosoma sp. | reverse complement strand
CCTCGCGAGCGTAACTTCACCACCCAGAACGGCAAAGCGAACTTTTCCGTCACCGATATGGTGATGCACCACCTCGAACCCGGTCAACTGGCGTTGATGACCATTCGTAGCCACGATCAGTTCAATACGACGGTCTACGATTATAACGATCGGTATCGTGGTATCCACGGCGAACGACGCGTTGTTTTCCTGAATCCGCAGGACATGGCCGAGCGGGGCATTCAGGAACAGCAATTGGTAACCATTACCAGTCATTTTGAAGGGCAGACCCGTACGATGGAGAACATGATTGCGATCCCCTACAACCTTCCAAAAGGCAATTCAGCGGCCTATTACCCCGAAGCGAACGTGCTGGTACCAGTGGCCAGCGTGGCTTACATCAGCAACACGCCCACCTCGAAATTTGTGATCGTCACGGTTGTGCCCGTTGCCGGTGCCTTCGCAAAAGGGGATGGTTCAACCCAGGTGGTGACCACTTCCGATTAACTAAACATAACAGACCTCTTTCATAACATACTGTTCCCGACTCGTTTCGACAGGTAAGCGACGATACAGTCCCCAAAGTACTGCCAGTATCGTATCGTCTATGCGGTATCCGTTTCCTCACAAATTCGATTTATTCATCAATAAGTATTCATAAGTAGCAGTTACCAGTGTGTTTAATAATTAAATCTATAGAATTACATCCAATTCAACAACTCGTCATCGTTATGAAAAAAGCACTTATTGCAGCAGCAGTTCTCGCAGTGGGCATTTTAGGATACGCCTGTAAAGACGATACTGAAAATCCCATTACCGTAACAAATCCGGTTCAGCTTTCGGCGACCTTAAGCGGCACAACGTCAACATCGGTAGGTTCAACGACATCAACGGCTACGGGAAGTTTTTTGGGGAGCCTAAGCCCGGCAACTTCGGCTAGTTCAACTCAGACCGCAACGATATTAAGTTATACGGTTACGTACACGGGCATTTCGCCAACGGGCATAACCCTTGATCCTGTAACGACGTCGACCTCTACTACCAGTGGCACCTTGGCATACAGCAGCAGTATATTATTGGCTGGAGCATTTCCTTCTGTTACGACCAGTCCAGGAAGCGGTACGTCCACCACTCCCGGCAGTGGCACTTCCACCATACCCGGCAGTGGAACTTCGACAACTCCCGGCAGTGGTACAACAACGACACCGGGTAGTGGCACAACGACAGATCCGGGTAGTGGTACTACGACAACACCGGGCAGCGGCACCTCCACAACACCAGGCAGCGGCACAGCGGTGACGTTAAGTTCTCCACAAAGTGGTACCGTTGCGATGTCGCAAAGCCGCGCCGATAGTCTGTCAAAAGGTTTGTATCGGCTTAACCTTCGTTCTTCGGCCTATCCGAGCGGAGAAATTGGCGGCACTGTTCAAGTACGTTAACAAGCGGTTATCAACTACATACGTTGTCAAAACGGCTCCGTCAATTCGGCGGAGCCGTTTCTGTGTCAGACCCTGTCTGAGCTGTTTTTACGCTACCGACCTAAACCGGTTTTGGTCAGACGAGCCAGTTGGTTATACCATCTTGCTGAAGAAAAAAAGGAGTATATACGACCTCTCGTCAGTAAAAAATAAAAAAATATTCGGGCGGTTAACCCAAGCGTTGCCGGACAGCTTCTGAAAGCTGATTACAGACCAAAGAACCAGCAGAAAACAGGCCTTTTTAGCTCACTAATAAGGATTTCGTCTGTTTAAACCGAACTGAGAGTGATCACCTGTTGTTACCTATATATAACCGCTCCGGCAACCCGGAAATCCTCCGCTCTTTTTACATCGTAAGTAGCCTGGCTTGCATAAGTCAGTGCTTTTGCGTCTATATTTGGCTCGATTCGCGGGAAACGGTAGTGGAGACAGTTTCAATCTAAACATCGATTATGTCGAAAAACTTAGTCATAGTGGAGTCGCCGGCGAAGGCGAAAACCATTGAAGGCTATCTTGGAAAAGACTTTACGGTGAAGTCCAGTTTCGGTCACGTTCGCGATTTGCCTAAAGATGGGCTTGCCGTCGATGTAGCGAATGGCTTCCGACCGTCTTACGAAATTTCGCCCGATAAAAAGAAATTAGTTAGTGAGTTAAAGTCGCTGGCCAAGGCATCCGACGAAGTGTGGCTGGCAACGGATGATGACCGCGAGGGAGAAGCCATTTCCTGGCATTTGAAAGAAGCTCTTGGTCTCCGCGATAATACCAAACGCATCGTTTTTCGGGAAATCACGAAGAATGCAATCCTGAATGCCATTAAGACGCCCCGCGCCATCGACGTTGATCTGGTCAATGCTCAACAGGCCCGGCGTGTACTGGACCGACTGGTTGGCTACGAGCTGTCGCCCGTCCTTTGGCGCAAGATCAAAGGCGGCAGCACCGGTTTGTCGGCAGGTCGGGTGCAGTCCGTGGCCTTACGGCTCGTGGTTGAGCGGGAGCGCGAAATTGACAAGCACGCTGCCAAATCCTCGTTTAAAGTCACAGCGCAGTTTATCGTTGATGGCAATAAGGTTTTAAACGCTGAACTGCCTAAGAATTTCGCTACGGCAGGCGAAGCACGGGGTTTCCTGGAAGCCTGTGTCGGAGCCACATTTTCCATTAAGAATCTGGAAGTTAAGCCAGCCAAGAAATCACCCGCCCCCCCGTTTACGACCTCGACACTCCAGCAGGAGTCGGCCCGTAAGCTGAGTTATTCGGTTGACCGCACCATGCGGATTGCCCAGAACCTGTATGAGGCCGGTAAAATTTCATACATGCGTACCGACTCAACTAACCTCTCGCAGGAAGCTATCGACAAGGCGGTTGCGGAAATTGGTTCGGAGTTTGGCAGCAAATACATTCAAACGCGTCAGTTCAAGACCAAAAATGAATCGGCGCAGGAAGCCCACGAAGCCATTCGGCCTACGAACTTCAATGATCGAAATGCCGGTGGTGACCGCGACCAGAAACGTTTATATGAGCTGATCTGGAAACGCGCGATAGCCTCACAGATGGCCGATGCACAACTCGAACGAACTACGGTTACGATTGCCATTCGCTTTGCCAATGGAACAACAACGACGTTCCAGAGCCACGTTGACGACAGTCCATTTGTTGACACCCCAAAGAGCGAAAACCGGTATTTCCCGAATGAACTGGTGGCGCAGGGCGAGGTGATTAAATTCGACGGATTCCTGCGCGTCTACCTCGAATCGAAAGATGACGAGGACGATGAGGATGCCAAAGGTATGCTGCCTCCGCTAACCATCGGCCAGGGATTGAACCTGGGCCAGATGAAAGCCACGGAGAAATTCACCCGACCACAACCACGGTATGCGGAAGCCTCTCTGGTGAAGAAATTAGAAGAAATGGGTATCGGTCGTCCGTCGACCTACGCGCCAACCATTTCGACGATCATTAACCGGGGCTATGTTACCAAGCAGGATAAGCCCGGTCAGGAACGTAAATACATCGAGTATACGCTTCAGCAGAATCAGATCAGCGAAACCAGTGGCAAAGAGACGTTCGGTTCCGAAAAAGCCAAACTATTCCCCACCAACACGGGCGTCGTTGTCAGCGATTTTCTGGTTGAATACTTCCCCGACATTGTCGACTATAAGTTCACTGCGACGGTAGAGAAGGAGTTTGATGAAATTGCCGACGGAAAGATGAACTGGCAAACCATGCTTCAGAGCTTCTATGGCGACTTCCATAAGAACATTGAGGATATACAGGGAGCGTCGGGTGTATCGTTCAAAACCGGTGAGCGGGTATTAGGGGCCGACCCAGCCAGCGGTAAGCCGGTTTCGGCACGACTGGGCAAATACGGGGCCTATGTACAGATTGGCGAAGCAAGCGACGACGAAAAACCTCGTTATGCCAACCTCCGCGACGGCCAGCTGATCGAAACGATTTCGCTCGATGACGCGCTGAATCTGTTCACCCTACCCCGCGAAGTTGGCTTCTTTGAGGACAAGCCCATGCTGATCGGTATCGGTAAATTTGGTCCTTATGTGAAGCATGACGATAAATACGTTTCGCTCACCAGAGAGGACGACCCCTATACTATTGACGAAAATCGGGCCACTGAATTGATCCGGCAGAAACGGGCCGAAGCGGTCAGCGAAGCTCTGGGTGAGTTTGAAGGCAAGATGGTGAGCACTGGAAAAGGCCGTTTTGGTCCCTATGTCAAGTTCGAGGACAAATATGTATCCCTGCCCCGCAACGAATCCCTCGCTGGTTTAACGCTGGAGCGAGCCATTGAGCTGATCCAGGCGAAGCGAGTCGTGGAAGCGAACAAATACATTAAAGAGTTTCCGGAAAATCCGGCCGTAAAAGTTGTCAATGGTCAATATGGACCGTATCTGGCGGTTGGCAAGCGGAATGTCAAGATTCCAAAAGATATTGACCCGGCTACACTAACGCTCGAAGATTGCCTGAAACTAGCGGGCGACGACCCGGCAGCGGCCAAGGCCCCCGCGAAGAAGACCGCTGCCGCCAAAGCCCCGGCCAAGGCCAAAGCAACCGCAGCGACGACCAAGAAACCGGCGGCTCCCGCCAAGAAAGCAGCCGCAAAAAAATAAGACTTCTCAAAACGCACCGGATGAAGTTTTTTTTGGACAGGATTACAAGATTAACATAATTTCTAATTTCGACCATCCTGTAATCCTGTCCAAAAATTTTTAGAGCACGCCAAAACCTTCCGTTAATGGAAGGTTTTTCTATTTTGGACGCCTTTCAGCGAAATCATTGCTATTTTGCCAGCTAAACAAGCGCATCGTCTATTCTTTACCGCATGAAATACCTGCTTTTTCTCCTATTTCTATCCAGCACCGTACTTGCCCAATCTGACAATCAATATAATCTGATTCCGTTTCCGGCTCGGTTCTCCGGGCAAGACGGACATTTCAACCTGACAGCCAACACCCGGGTAGTTGTTGCGCCTGCTACCGATGCGATGGTTCGGGCAGTGGCACAGACCTTTGTGAGCCAGATTAAATCTGCCAATGGCATTACCCTGACAGTAGCACCCACCAGTCCGGCGCTGGGCAAAGGGGCTAATCTCTTTCTTTCGCTGAACAAAAAATTGAACCTGGGCGACGAAGGCTACAAACTGACCGTTACACCGGGCAGAGTTTTAGCCGAAGCCGCCACCGCCAAAGGTCTTTTCTATGCCGCCCAAACCATGCGGCAATTGTTGCCGACAGGTCAATCGGCTACCGCTGCAATGCCCGCCTGCGCCATTACCGACAAGCCCCGCTTCGGCTATCGGGGCCTGATGCTCGACGTAGGGCGTAATTTCATGCCGGTTGCTTTTGTCAAAAAGTTCATTGACCTGATGGCGATGCACAAACAGAATACCTTCCATTGGCACTTGACCGACGATCAGGGCTGGCGCATCGAGATCAAAAAATTCCCCAAACTGACCCAGGTTGGCAGCAAACGCGCTGAGTCCATTGTGGGGCAGTATTTTCAGAACTACCCACAACAGTTCGATGGAAAACCTGTAGGCGGTTTTTATACGCAGGACGACATCAAAGATGTCGTTCGGTACGCCCAAAGCCGCTTTGTCACGATAGTGCCTGAAATTGAAATGCCCGGTCATGCACAGGCTGCCCTGGCCGCTTATCCCGAACTCGGCTGCGACCCCGCCAAAGGCTATCAGGTCTTCACCAAGTGGGGCGTTTCGGACGATGTGTACTGCCCTTCCGAAAAGACGTTTGCCTTCTTACAGGATGTACTGACCGAAGTGATCGCCCTGTTTCCGGGCAAATACGTTCATATTGGGGGCGATGAATGCCCCAAAACAGCCTGGAAACAAAGTGCCTTTTGCCAGGAGCTGATGAAGAAAAACAACCTGAAAGATGAGCATGAACTCCAGAGTTATTTCATCCGCCGGATGGAGAAGTTTTTGAACAGCAAAGGTCGTTCGATCATCGGCTGGGATGAAATTCTGGAAGGCGGTTTAGCCCCAAACGCAACCGTCATGAGCTGGCGGGGTACAGCGGGCGGCATTGCTGCGGCCAAACAAAAACATAACGTAATCATGACGCCAACGGGAACCTGTTATCTGGACTATTACCAGGGCAATCCCGCGACCGAACCCCTCGCTATCGGCGGATATCTGCCTCTGGATCAGGTATATGCTTACGAGCCCATGCCCACCGAATTATCGGTGACCGAACAAAAGTACATTACGGGCGTGCAGGGTAACATCTGGACCGAATACATGCCTTCACCCGAAACGGTGGAATATATGGCTTTCCCACGTGCCATAGCCCTTGCCGAAATCGGCTGGATGCAACCCGGTCGCCATAACTTCGAGGATTTTGCCCAGCGGCTCAAAAACCATTTACCCAAACTCACCGGCGTCAATTATGCCAAACGCCTGTTCGACCTGTCGGCCAGCACACAATCCAACGACCAGGGACAGATTCAGGTCGTGCTGAAAAAACTGGACACTGACAGTCAGATTTTTTTTACGCTGAACGGCAAAGAACCCAATTCACAAAGTACCGAATATATCGGACCGATCACGCTGTCCAAAACAACGACCCTTCGCGCGATAACATCGACTGAAGGGACGCCCACGGGGGGGCGGCTTACCCAAACGTTCACTTTGCACAAAGGGAAAAATAAACAATACACCTACGTGCTGGCACCCGATCAGAGCAGCGACCCTAACTCTGCGAAACTAACCGACGGCGTTCGGGGCGACACGCCCCGCAGTCGGCGCGAATGGGTAAGTTTTTACGGCTCCGATATGGATATGACCATTGATCTCGGCGATGTAACGAGCGTAACGAAAGTTTCCCTACATTTTCTGAAGATTATTCTGGAAAAGGGCTTCCCGCCAAAATCTGTGGAAATTGCCCTGTCGAAAGATGGCAAGGACTATAAAGACGCCATTGCCCAGCCCGTTGGCTATGAGTTAACCGGCCCCTGGGACATTTTACCCGTTGTCGCTGACTTCAAAACGGCGCGGGCTCGGTATGTCAGAATCCGGGCAAAAAGTGCGGGCGTGTGCCCCGCCGGGCATCCAAATGCAGGCGAAAAAACCTGGCTGGCAACGGATGAAGTTGTAGTGGAATAAGTAATTTTGGCGGAGGAAGGGAAAAAAAGGGAGAAAGAAGAAAAGAAAATAAAAAGATCACTCCATACCTTCCTCCCTTTCCTCCTTCTTACATGCATACACGCAAAAAAATCGTCGTTCTGTCTGGTGCGGGTATTAGTGCCGAGAGCGGTATACCTACGTTTCGCGCATCGGATGGCCTTTGGGAAAATCACCGGATTGAAGACGTAGCTACCCCCGAAGCCTGGCAACGCAACCCAACCCTGGTTCAGGAATTTTATAACCAACGCCGGAAACAGGCACTCTCCGTTAAGCCCAATGCCGGCCATTACGCCCTGGTTAAACTGGAAGATAAATTCGACGTTACCGTCATAACCCAGAACGTTGATAACCTGCACGAAAAGGCAGGCTCATCGAACGTTGTCCACCTGCACGGCGAGTTATTCAAATCCCGCTCTACCGTTGACGAATCCCTCATTTATGACATCGAAGGATGGGAAATAAAAGCGGGCGACCTCTGTGCAAAGGGATCGCAGTTGCGCCCGCACATTGTCTGGTTTGGTGAAGCCGTTCCCATGATGGACGTTGCACTGGACATAGCCGACCAGGCGGATATTTTTATCGTGGTGGGTACCTCGCTTAATGTTTATCCGGCGGCTAGTCTGGTGTATGTCGTACAGGATGGTGTACCCATTTACGTGGTCGACCCGAATATCCCGGCTATGCATAAGAAAGATAACGTCACCTTCATTGCCGAACCAGCCACCGTTGGGCTTACTCAATTGGCCGACAAACTTCTGTCGGAAGCCGATACAATGTAATTAAGGCAGCCTTTTAAAAAAAAATCCTCATTCTACCCTGTCAGGGTATCTGCGGCTAACGCGTTAGCCCATTATGTCGTCGAAGTAAGGGGCGCAATTGATTTAAACTGTAAAATCGACTCTTGAGCACGTATCCTTGCGTATAGCGTTTAACTATGCGCGGGTTACGTCGAATTTCCCCACGCGAAGTATACCGATACAGCTCTTTATCAGCCCCAAAAAAGTAGGCGGGATAGCCCTCAATGTCCCACACTCGCTCCACAGACACATACACAAAATGTATTCCCATTATTTTGTCACAAAATTTTCAATTATTAATACTTATTTATTTCTTTGCAGACAAACAACATTACCTTACTGAAAGGTTCGTAGAACGAGTAACGACTGATAACCTGCCTATTATAGTTCTTCGGTTTATCGCACATTAATATGTTGGGTGCGAGGCCATAAAGTGCTTCCATTTCGGCTTTCGGTCGACAGGGCGCACGTTTCGACAAGGTAGCTTTGGAGTTCGTTTGCCGTCTTCCGGTTGACAGTCGGCACAGCTCAAAGGTTAGCTTTACACTCGTTAGTCGGGTTGCCTGCGACAAGATGAACGCCTGAGTTAGGAAGGCTTAACAGATTTAAAAGATGGGATACAAAAAGGTTTGTATTGATTGCCGAAAAACCTTTAGTCGAGAAATTGACTTTGGTTCAGGTCGAGAATATAAATGTCCTGATTGCGGTAAGCCTATGACCCTTTATCCGCATAGATTCCGCCCTCCTAAAAAGTCAGATGACTCAAAATGGGTAACAGTGAAGTATCTGCATGAGAATGGTTTTAATTACCAGCACATCTACGAGCCGGGCGAATTTGGGAAGATTACCAACGGAAGGGAGGTATATGTTGAGTACCCTGAAAATTTGAGAGACGCAAAGGAGTTTGTGGAGAAGTATAAAAATCAGATTAATAGAAAACTCTTGTAAACCGCTCCGCGTGGGGGGCTTGTCGGGCGACAGGTTGCTCGCCCCGGAGGACGGTTTGCAGCCCAACTGACTGAGTGTGTAAAGGTTGAGGTACGTTCGTTTTTTCTGACTTGTGTTCCCACCATCAACACTCAGGGGTGTTGGGTGAACCGGCCAGGATAGGAGTTATATGCAGGTTACCTGCGACAGGGTGCACGGCTTAATAAGCAGGCTTTGGGCTCGTGAGTCGGGTTCCGGCTGACACCAGAAACGCCCCAATAGGAAAACCAAAATATTCAAGAATGGAAGTTGAGTTGATTGAATGTAACGAACATGGAAGCTTACCAATAGCTTTTGTCTGTCAACATTTGTTTCACGGTGAGCATTTGGGCTTTCATCAAGGCTACGACGAAGATGATGAACCGACGTTATCAGGCTGGTGTGACAAATGTGAGGAAGTAAGAGCAAAAGACCATGAATGGAATGATGATAACATGGCTTTTGCCGCAATAAAATTGGTATGTTCAAAGTGCTTTGAAAACATAAAGACTATCAATTTGCAGTAACAAGCGGACCGTGCTTAGTTGTGCGCTCCGCGTGGGCAGGCTTCCGCTGCCAAAAAGCACGTCCCGTAAGGAAGTTTTCAGCCCAACAGGCTGGGGTGTAAAGGTTCAGGTACGTGTGCCCAAACAAGTAACTTCCACACCATCAGCCCCCTTGGGCATCGGGGGCGGGACCAAGTAGCTACTTGTGAAGTAGGGCTCGGTCGACAGGCAGTACTCATTTTCAGTATAGCCATACAAATCATACACCGCACCAGCGGCCCGGTTCGCATTTTGTATGGCTGTATTGAAAATGAGGCAGTCAACCAGTCAATAGCCATTTATGATGCCCCTCTAAGCCAATAAGTCTAACTCATCTTCGTTCAATTAAAAAGTTTGCGAAACCGAATGGTTGCGCGTATATTTGCAACCATTCAGTTTCGCAAATTAAAACTTAAACAAATGAGACGAGATATTTTTCAGGCCATAGCCGACCCCACAAGGCGGGCAATTATCACCCTGATTGCCTTGCAGGCTATGACACCCAACGCCATAGCGGAAAACTTCAACTCGACCCGACAATCTGTTTCCAAACACCTTCGCATACTCACAGAATGCGAACTGGTGAAACAGCAACAGCAAGGCAGGGAGATCTACTACTCACTCGAAGTTGAAAAAATAAAAGAGGTTGATCAGTGGGTAAGCCAATTCAGGAAAATTTGGGAAACTCGTTTTAATCAACTTGATGACGTATTATCAACACTCAAACAACAATAAAAATGAACGATTTCACGGTTGACAAAACAACAAAAACGGTAACCTTCTCCAGAGAATTTGATGCCGACCTATCGTTGGTATGGGATGCTTATACGAAGCAGGAAATTCTTGATCAATGGTGGGCCCCCAAACCCTGGACTTCAAAAACAAAGTTTATGGATTTTGAAGTGGGTGGCCGACGATTTTATGCTATGGTAAGCCCTGAAGGTGAAGAACATTGGTCAATTCAAAAATATACGTCCATTAGTCCGAAAACCAATTTCAAATTGCTGAACGCTTTTGCAGACAAAGATGAAAACCCAGAATTGCCCGGTTCTGAGTGGGATTTAAATTTTAGCGAGCAAAACGGGAAGACAACAGTACGTATCAGTATTTATAATGAATCGCTTGTTCGCTTAGAGAAGATGCTTGAAATGGGCTTTAAAGAAGGAACTGCCATGACAATGAAAAACCTGGACGAGTTATTGGCAACCTTATCGCACCAAAAGTAAAGAAATAAATTGCAGCTAACATCGGCTTGGCGAAGTGGGACTGAACGCTCTCTATTCAGTAATGGTAGTTAAATCCTCAGTAGTACGTTTTGTTGGCAGACAGCTTTCAAATACACCCACCATCGTCAAGCCGTAACCCGTTAATTTCAGCTATAAACGGCCGGTAAGTGCCATCAGCCCTTGGGCCGTTGGGCAAACCGGATAAAAAGAACTAGGTTTCGACGACAACTGCATGGCTGATTAGATAGGTCGGTCAAAATTGGCTGCACAACCTGATTTAGATGCTGTATCCCGATGTTGCACAAGAGT
>CAXTJJ010000165.1:0-10969 GCA_964244155.1 uncultured Spirosoma sp. | reverse complement strand
CGGGCAAGTGTACAGTGGCTACTGTAAGTGTGTTGGTGCAGTCTGCTGTGCCTGCTATTGCCATCACCGGCCCGGTCGACGGTACGACGGTGGCCAGTTTAAACCCTCCTGTTTCGGGCACGGCCACACCGGGCAGTAGCGTAACCGTAAGTGGTCCTAACGGGCAGACATGCGTAACGCAAGCCGCTAGCCCGAGTGGGATCTGGTCTTGCACAAGCCTGACGTTTGTCAACGGCCCAACGTCCGTATCCGCCATATCAAGCTTGAATGGTGTAATGAGCGCCCCTGTGGTGAGTAGCTTTACAGTCGCTGTACCGCCCACTGTGGCGATTCTCTCGCCTGCCACCAACACCACCGTCAGTAACAACCCGCCGGTTTCGGGCACGGCTACACCGAATGCGGTGGTGACCCTGACCGGTGGTCCGGGCTCAACGGGTGGTCTGGTGAGTGTGACGGCTGACAACACGGGGGCTTACTCGACGACGGCGCTTGGCTTTCCGGCGGGTGCCAACAGTGTGACGGCTGTGGCCACCAATGCGGGGGGTGTTTCCTCGCCAGCGATAGCCAGCTTCACGGTCATCTCGCCGGCAGCTCCGCCCAGCCTGACGGTCAACTCACCGGTTAACGTAACGACTACCACCACGCCCACCCTGGCAGGCACAGCCACCCCGGGCAGCCCGGTGGTGATCGCCGGGCCGGGCAACACCACTTTGTGCACCACCACGGCCAGTGTGTCAGGCACTTTCAGCTGTCCGGTGAGTGTGCCGGTAGGGCCCAACAGTTTGACTGTCACGGCCTGCACAGTGGGGGGGTGTACCACAGCTACCATCAGTTTCACGGCTCTGGCTCCGCCGACCATTGCCATCAGCAGCCCGTTTAACAGCACGGTGGCCACTACTAATCCGCCCATTAGTGGAACGGCTACGGCTCTGGCCAGTGTGACGGTGGTAGGACCCAACGGGCAGCGTTGCGTGACAACGGCCTCGGCCAGCGGTACCTGGACGTGTGCCAGCCTGACGTTTACAGCGGGGATACAGAGTGTGACCGCTATCGCTGCGAACGCGGGGGGACAAACCCTTGCCACCTCCAGTTTCACCGTGACCACGACGGCACAGGCTCCGGTGGTTACTCCCGACATTGCCAACACCACACCAGGCGTACCCGTGTCGGGTAATGTGCTTACTAACGATATAGACCCACAAGGTGGTCCGTTGATGACGAGTTTGCTAAGTCAACCCACGAGCGGCACGGTAGTATTAAATCCGGATGGAACATACATCTATACTCCGCCTACGGGATTTACTGGTGTAGCTAGCTTCTGTTACTTGGCGACCAATTCAGCAGCCCTTAGCGCCAGTACCTGCGTGAGTATCACCGTTAATCCTGGCTCCGCAGTTAACCTTCCCCCGGTGGCAGTCAACGATCAGGCTCAGACACCCATGAACCAGCCGATCGTGCTTAACATTCTTGCTAATGATAGTGATCCAAATTCAGCCGTTACAGGTGATGGCCAATTAGGTGCCCCCACGTTGCTGGGCCAACCCGCATCGGGTAGCGCCCTGATCAATGCCAATGGCACGGTAACATATACACCACCAATGAACTTCACCGGGGTGGTGAGTTTCTCTTACCGAATTTGCGATAAAGCCACTGTGCCCCTTTGCGCCACTGCATTGGTCAGTGTAACGGTGGTGTCGAGCCTGAAGTTGCCGGTAGCCGTAAATGATAGTCTGGTGACCAGCCAGAATACAGCTAAATCGAGCAATGTATCAACCAATGATTACGATCCCCAGAGTCTGGCAATGATTTACAGCAGTGGTCAGCCTCAGAACGGCACGGTGGTAATGGCTACTAACGGCATCTACACCTACACACCGACCGATGGCTATACTGGCCCTGACAGCTTCACTTATAGTGTATGTAACATTGGTTTGTGTGCTAAGGCAACGGTTTACATTACCGTGCAGCCATCACCAGTAGTGGTACTTCGGCTGAAAGTACTATTGCAGGGTGCGCTGGTAGGCAGCAGTAGCCATTTAATGCGGGATGACCTGCGCCGACAAGGGTTTCTGCCCCTGACGGAGCCTTACACTGCCTTAGGTAGCCCGCGCTTTACCCACATCAATGGGGGGGGTGGCGAAACCATGCCTGTCAGTGTAACTGCTCAGGGTGTAGGCACGGGCAATGCCGTTGTCGATTGGGTCTTTGTTGAGTTGCGCAGTCCGGCCAATCTGTCATTGGTAGTGGCTACACGTTCAGCAATGGTTCAACGCGATGGCGATGTTGTACTAGCCAGCGATGGGGTATCTCCACTCAGCTTTACCGGTTTGACGGGTAGCCGTTTTTATGTAAGCGTGAAACACCGTAACCACTTAGGGGTAATGACGGCCACGGCTATTCCACTCTCTACGACGGGTACGCTGGTAGATTTCACGACCATGAGTGGTTCACAACTATGGAATACCGTTGTGGGCTCCCTTAACTATGAAGGCCTCGAGCAGATCGGCATGAATGGCCAGCAGGCGTTGTGGGCCGGAGATGCCAGCCACAACGGACAAGTGAAGTATCAGGGAACGGCCAATGATTTGATTACGATCTTTGGAGAGGTAATCGGGGCACAGGATTCCAGCCCCTTATATAACTACGACCAGGCGCTGGGTTATTATTTTGGGGATGTAAACCTGGACGGCAAGGTTAAGTATCAGGGTACAACAAACGACACTTCGCTGATCTTTACCAATGTATTGACCAACTATCAATCTCTCAATGGTGGGCAGTTGTACAACTTTGACTGGATGATTGAACAAATTCCTTAAGAACACACAAAGTGGGAATAGTTATTGCTGTTATCGCTTTAATAAACATTAATTCAAATTGTATAGCTATGAAAACAGTCTATATTCTACTTTGCCTGCTCACAATTGGGTTAACTGGCTTTGCTCAACGGGTGGATTACACGCTGCGCTACTCCATAGCTCAGAGCCGCTATGAAGTCTATGCCCGACCCACGTTTACACAAGCTCAGTACAACTGGGGAAGTGCCCAGGTGACGGTAGTTACCCCACCCGCAGTAGCCGATTCACCCTTCACTATCAACAGTGTGGCGGCTGGTGGCTGGACAGACAACTCGGATGTGTTCAGCGTGCAGGGTTCTGATTTTCATGGCATTGGTACGACAGGTTTAAAGGTAAATCTGGTGAGTGGTGCAGAAACGCTGTTGTTCACATTTGTCTTACCGGGAGGTATTTGTCAGCCAGGCTTACGGTTATTTGTAAACGGGATTGACCCCAATTCGGCTCAGGCAGGCATGAAAGGGGGCGATTTTGCCAATACCATGTATTCGTCAGCTGACATTCAGGGGGCGACTAATCTGTACCAGCAGAACTACGCCAACACAGGTACAGTATGTACGAGTTGCACCCTGACGGCTCCAACTTTAAGCAAGTAAGATTCATGAGTATGAACCAACTATATAGCTGGCTGCTTGGCTTCGGCCTTGCGCTGGCGGCCGGGCCAAGCCTGGGGGCCAGCGCCCCTCCCTTGCTGGTGGGTAGGCTTACATGGGTAACAGATAGTGACCAGGATGGAATAGATGATACGCAAGATTTATGTCCCGGTACGCCGGCAGGTACGACCGTGAACGCTTATGGCTGCCCAATGAATGTGGCGCAGTGTGATTATACTACCAGCACTGTTACGCTGATTGCCCAGGGCGGCAGCATTGGAGCGGGTATCAGCACACGCTATGTGTTAACGTCTATTACGGGAACTATTCTCCAAATCAGCCCAACGGCCAGCTTTACTGGCCTAACGGGAACAGCCACATACATGGCTTTGGCGGTAACGTATGACGGAATCGCAAACAACTTGACGGTGGGCAATACCTTGAGTGCCGTCTCGGCATCTTGTCTGGATTGGTCGGATGCACTGGTTTTTAAAGCTTGTGTCATACCGCCCGCAACCTGTGATTATCAGGTAGGGGAGACTATAGTTTTACGGGCAACCGGAGGTAGTGCTGGTGCAGGCATACTAACCCGATATGTGCTAACTGATGCTACGGGTAAGCTAGTGAGCCTGTCGACCACCCCTTCATTTTCGAGTGCAGCTTTAGCAGCCGGCACTTATCGAGCCTACGCTCTTACCTATACCGATGATACAAGTCTGGCAAATCTTGTGGTGAACGGTACCAATACCCTGAGCCAGGTAACAGCCAGTTGTTTGGCCAGTTCGGAGGCTTATCCGGTAACCTTGTGCGGGGATTGTCACACATCCTGCGTCCCTATTTTGATCGTTCGAACTCGTCGCTAACCATATATTAACCCCATGAAACGTATAAAAGCTATTTACCTGCTCTTGGGCAGCACTCTGTTGGGTGGTTCGGCCTTGGCCCAGCCCAGCGTGTCGTTGCGGATGAGCTTCAATGCCCCCCAGAACAGGTACGAGGTATTAGCCACCCCTAATTTTTCGGCTCGTAACTTTACCTGGGGGCCTTCTCAGGTGTCGGTGGTATTACCAGCCAGCCAGACCCATAATCTCTTAACCGTCAAGAGCACAGTTGCGGGTGTATGGACCGACAACTCGCTGGTGGTGGCACCAGCTGTTGCGCCAATAGCCCAATTTCACGGCATTACTACATCGGGCGGCAAAGTTGATTTAGTAGCGGGGGAAGAGTTCCTGCTATTTGATTTCAGCCTGCCTTCGGGCTATGTCGAAAACGTACGCTTGTTCCATAACGGGATTGACCCCAATTCGGCTCAGGCAGGTATGAAAGGGGGTGACTTCCGCAGCTACATGTCCGACGAAACGGGCTCTGATTACCTGGCGGTCGAAAGTGCACCGGTATCATTATCGGCTCTTAAAGATGAAACGGCTGGTAGCAAACCCGACGATGAGCTGACCCAGGTTCAGTTGGTGGCATACCCAAATCCAGTAGTTGGCGGGAAGTTTCGGCTGTTTCTGAAAGGCTTTGACCCAGGAGAGACGGTAACAGTACGGCTACATTCGCTTACAGGTATTGATCAGAAAAGTCTGACCGATAAAGTGAATATCCTGGCTGGTCAGGCTATCAGTGTGCCTACGCAGGCATCGCCGTATTATATTTTATCGCTGGAGCGATTGAGCAATCACCAAATTTTTACCCAGAAGATCTGGATGCAGGATTAGTATGAGCAAGTTCGACTACAGCACGAGGGTAAAACAACCCCTGTAAACATGAGTCATCCCGAATTTTGCTGTCAGTAATTAAGCTTTCTACGGAGTATGGAGAGTAAAACAGCGTATAACAAAGCAGCAAGCAGCATCACCTGACCGGATGGCAGAAGCAATCGGCTTTTCCAGAACCATAAGCGGGGCATTCGATATCTTGAGACTTCAGAGGCATTGACCAGTCGTTATACTCCCTGAAATTGCCGCTAGAAAATTTATTTCCGGGAAATCAGAGCAAACCGCTGCCCATTGCTGGGAAAGTCTAACGTGAAATCAGTACCATTAATGGAACCGATACGAACACTCGTCGTTGGGTTGAGAATATCATAGTCCTTACCGCTTGCCTTCCGGATTGTAAGCATCCCGAAATCAGTTGGATCGGTCGTTCCGTTCTCGGTTACATTTACGATTACATTAATTTGGGTGTCCGTCGGGCGACTAACAACGACATTTGCCGAAGTCCCCTGGCCGTCCGGAAGATTTACGATTGTTGAGCCACTGATGAGTTGACTCACCTGGTACGTACCAGCCAGGTCAGGTTCAACATCGGATTTCTTTTTGGGCAAGCACGAACTTACCGTCAGGAAGAGAATGATGGCAACCAGTCCATTTTTCATAAATACGTTGAGTTCGCTCAAAAGCTAAATAACATACACATATAACAAAACGGCAGCTGCGGCCACGATGCCAATAATCATACCAGCCATCGCCAGCCCTTTGCCTTTGAACCGGTTGGGCTCTTTCCGAATACGCGACAGGCTTAAGGCACCAAACACAACGGCGGCTGCGCCCAGCAAAAGCGAACCTAAACCCGTGAAGATGGCCAAACCGCCCGCAGAGATAGCGACAATGGCAAAGGGGTCTGTGCGGGGGCCATCATTCTGTGGACTGGTGGGCGTATCATAGGCCGTGTGATTCCCCCTCGAACTCGCGTTGGATGAGCCGGAACCCGACGTAAACCGTTCGACCTCGCCATTTGAGTACTTGATACTGAGAACATCACGTTTAGAGATGGTATAATCTGGCCCGTCGGGCCGGTCACATTTTTTATAGCGAATCTCATTGACGCCCACTTCTTTTACTTTTGCTTCGATCACGTCCCCATTGCGCAGGACAATCTGGTCGCACTGGGGCGGAGCGGGTTTACGGGGCACCAAGTGCTTGAGGCTACGCCAGAGGGTAGGCCGATGCACTTCAGTGGCAATCACTACTTCGGCAGGTGTGGCTGTAGTCTCCTCCCAGATAGGCCTGGTTGGAAAGGTAGGCAGATCGGTCAGCGAAGCGGTAGCCATTAAATCAGAATCTGGTCTGGTTACCGGGGTGCTTACAGCCAATCGCTGGGGGGCGGGGTGATAGGTTGGCGCATAATAAGCAATAGAAGCACGATGGCAGGAGGTCAACCCACCCAAGAATACAATGGAAATCAGAAAGAAAACAATCGCAGGGAGGAATACAGATTTTTTACCGGTCACCAGGGACCATGTTCCGAACAGGAAAAGGCATCGTGTTTTCACAACAGGTAGTGTTTTGCGGGTGATTACTGTCAATCACCAGGGCAAAACTACCAGCTGGCCCAAGAGCCAACAATACCGCAATTGTATGATTTTCGATGAATGAAAGAGCAATAGCGAAGCGAGCAAGTAAGGCATCAGCCTTTTTACCTACTAAGGTTTCAGTTACGCCCCAGATACTTGTTGACAGCCTCCACTTTGGAATGCACCTGTAGCTTCTGATAAATATTAAAGATGTGTTTTCGCACCGTAGTTGGGCTGACAAACAGCTCGTTGGCCACTTCTTTATGACTATGCCCCTTCGACAGCCGGTCGAGAATTTCGCGCTCGCGGGGCGTCAGGATATCGAGTTCGTTGGGAGCGGCTGGACTGACATAAAACGAACCCGTAATTTTGCGGGCAATAGTGCTGCTCATGGGGGCTCCACCTTCATGCAATTCGGTAATCGCTTCGAGGAGCTTATGGGGCGGGCTGCGTTTAAGAATATAGGAGTTAGCACCGGCTTTGAGTGCGTCAAAAACGGTCTCGTCTTCGTCATACATGGTGCACATCATAAACTGCGTCTGAGGGCAAAGTGCTTTGAGCTGCCGGACACAGTCGATACCGTTCATGCCGGGTAAGTCAATATCCATCAGGACCACATCCACGCAGTGGCTCGGTAAGTAATCGAGTGCCGATTCGGCATTCTCGAACGTTGCCTGACAACTAAAGCCCTCAGCCCCGTCGACTAAAATGGCCAGCGACTGTCGAATCGGCTCTTTGTCCTCAACGATGGCTACGGTAATGGCGGTTTTCATCCGGCAATATTGACCCTTTTTTCACTTCAATGCTATACTACGTTTGTAGTATTTTGGCCGTTGATACAGGCGGATACGGATACATAATTTTAACCCAGGTACCTCCCGGCGACGATGTAATTTCGCAGCTCCCCCCCGATTCGTTCATCCGCTGCTGCATATTTCCCAGCCCATTCCGTAGTCGGGTGCGCTCATCAGGAATAAAACCCTGTCCATTGTCGCCGACCTCAATGAGTAACCGGCCAGTTTCGGGTCGAATCAGGAGCGATACCTGCGTCGCCCGGGCATGCTTGACTACGTTGTTAAGTGCTTCCTTCACGGTCAGAAATATATTTCGGCGATCAGCTCCCCGTATGGTAATCTCCTGGGGTGATTCATTTACCTGAGTCTGGAGGTGTAAGTCGGTATTGTCAATAAATTCGCTGGCATACGCCCGGGTGTAAGCGATTAATCCATTTAGGCTGTCATTTTTAGTATTCAACGACCAGATGATTTCGTTCATGGTAGTAATCATATCGGCAGAAATGGTCGAAATTTTTTCAACTTCAGGCGTCGTTGCTGTTCCCATACGTGTTTTAACCACTTCGCTCAACAGGCCAATGGCGGTCAACGAGGCCCCCATATCATCGTGCATCTCTTTCGCGATGCGCCGTCGTTCTTTCTGCTGCCCCTGTAACTCAGACTGAACGACGGCCAGTTCGTGGGCGCGTTCGGCGGCCAGTAAGGCATTATCAGATGTACGCTGGCGCTGGCGTGAATATACATAAGCGAACAGCAATCCACTTACAACCACTACGCCTACCAGAGCCGCGATCAAAGTCCATAGGTTCTGCCGCTGACGAGCCTGTTCTAACCGGCTGATCTGACGTTGTTTTTCGGCCAGTTTCTGTCCGGCTTCGGCCTGACGAAGTTTAAGTTCGTAGTCTTCCAGCAGCGTTTTAGCCTCCAGACTGGACAGCGAATCCTTGCTTTGCATATACTTGTCATACCAGGGAATAGCGTTTTTATAGTTACCTAAGCCCAGGTTTGCGTTTGCATATTCACGGTAGATATTCCGAAATTCAGACAAGCCTACCTTATTCTTTTTTGCCATCGCATAGGCTTTGTCGAGCAACGATTTCGCCAACCTGTACTGCTTCATTTCATTATAGGTCTCGGCCAGTCCGGCTAACAGGTGCAATTCTTGAAGGGGATTATTAGCCGGGCGGCTGAGTCGCAGGGCGTTCTGGTAATAGTAAAGTGATGAATCAATATGACCCAGTTCTTTGTGCAGGTTGGCGATGTTGCCATACAGGTTGACTAAGATCTGAATGTCTTGCTTTGGGTTAAGCATTGACCTGGCTTTTTGAAAATAGCTCAATGCCGGTTTCAATCGGTTTTGTTTTACATAAACGACTGCAATACTCGCAAAATCAAGGGCAAGATCCTGTAGTGACCTATTGGCCATTCAATGATTGATTAACGCTCGATCGAAATAGGCCAGCGCTTGCGGATAGAGCTTTTCCGTTTCGTAGATCAGGCCCAGATTTTGATAAAGAACGGCGGCCTTTCTTCGGTTTTTGTGCGCTAACATAAACGGAGCCGCCTTCTTAAAGTACCCAATGGCTTCTTTGTTTTTCCCTTGCCACTTGGCCGATTGGGCCAGGGCAAAATAGCATGTACTTCTGTACTGCTCTGACGTATCCCGCCATGCCTTTTGCAGCCCTTCCTTCGCCAATTTATACGACTGGTCGTGGCGCCCTAATAGATCAAGCAGATAGGTTGTCAGCCGGATACTCTCAAAGTAGCCTTTTGTATAGCCAATTTTACTGGAGAAAGCGTAGGCTTTTTGATACTCTTTAAGCGCCTTTTCAGGCAGTTGCATTTCAATAGCTTCTGCTTTTTTAAGCAGCGTCATAATGTAGCTGGTATCGGCGGGGCTGAAACCCGCCTGACCGAAGCTACTCCTGTTATAGAGAAACAGGAAAGAAATTACCATCAGAAACCGGCTGATCAGCATATGTATGACATTACGCTAAGTCACTTTATTGATTTACGTTTCTTTAAAAACCACCAGAAGACTATGGCAACAGTAATAAGCCCAGGATTGGCAAAATAAGACTGCCTTTATACACCACTCTATAATTATCACCCGGAGCCGGTTAGGTTTGTCGGATCGTATTCATGTTGTTTGAGGTCGATCGATGACATATGTAACGGATTATGCCTGACAGTGGTTGAAACAGATGTAAAGATATTTCTCCCCTGCTGACCATTTGATTAACCGAACGTCCGACTCGACCTGAAATCGCCTGCACAAATTTTAATAGCTCTCCAACCGGATCAAGTGCCTTATGAGATTGCTCAAACTTTTTTATTTACGTCGAATCAGATGGTTTCTTTTTCATTCTGAAACGACTAAACAACTTCATTTCTTACTGCATAACGAACCACTTCGCAAACTAAGGATCATCTTCACGATACACCTCCTTCAAAAATATTCGACTTAAACGGGTAGCGATGTTGTTATATCTCCTTATTTCGGGATATTTCGAAATCCTGCTCTCATGAATTTGCTACGTACCTTATGCCTCTTTTGCTTGCTGGCCATTGTTCATTTCGCTGTTCAGGCAGCCAAAGTCGACACGGTCGATACCTATAGTTCGTCTATGAAGAAAACGATCAGGGCGGTTATTGTCACACCAGATTCGTACTCTGTCGGGCAGGAGCTTCCGGTGGTGTACTTACTTCACGGTTATGGCGGAAACTACAGCGACTGGATCAAAAAGGTGCCTACAATCACGAATGCCGCCGACCTCCACAAGGTGATCATCGTTTGTCCGGACGGCAATGTTGGCAGTTGGTATTTCGATAGCCCCGCCGACCCTTCGTTCCGTTATGAAACCTACGTGGCCGATGAGCTGGTCAACTGGGTCGATGGGCATTACAGAACCATCAAAAACCGATCGGGACGCGCTATTACGGGGCTGAGTATGGGCGGGCATGGCGCCTTGTATCTGGCCTTCAGGCATCAGGCTGTTTTCGGCGTGGCGGGCAGCATGAGTGGCGGGGTCGACATTCGACCGTTTCCCAACAACTGGGATATGGCCAAACGTCTGGGCGCGTATGCACAATTTCCGGAACGATGGGAACAGAATACGGTCATTAACCTGCTCCATCTGCTCACACCGGGTGCCCTGGCACTCATTATCGACTGCGGCAGCGAAGACTTTTTCTTTCGGGTCAATAACAACCTGCACGAAAAGCTTCTGGAGCGTAATATTGCCCACGATTACATTACCCGCCCCGGTGGCCACAACTGGAATTACTGGACCAATGCAGTTACCTATCAGATGCTGTTTATGCGGCAATATTTTGATAGGAAAAAGCCCAATTAAAGATGAGAGATCACTTTATGTGACGTCTTGTTTAAGAACCAGACGTCGCCTGGGCTGGTAGGATTTTCTAAAAAAATGG
>CAXTJJ010000164.1:0-11004 GCA_964244155.1 uncultured Spirosoma sp. | reverse complement strand
GGCTTAATGGGCTTGGTGATGTAGTCGTCGGCCCCCACGTCAAAAGCGGCTACTTCAGAATACTCTTCTGAACGAGCTGTTAAAAAGAGGATGTATGTCTGTCGCAATTCGGGAATACTACGCAGTTGCCGCCCGGCTTCGATACCATCCATTATAGGCATCATAATATCGAGTAGAACTAATTCGGGTAAGTACGCCTTTGCTACTTCGACGGCCTTGCGGCCATCGGTTGCTGTGCGAACGTCGTATCCCTCTTTAATAAGATTATATTCAAGCATCTCTACAATGTCGGCGTCGTCGTCAACGACTAAAATGCGGTGTAGAGGTTGAGCAGCTTTGGCAGCACTCATACAAAGTGAAGTTGATAAGAATGGTTTTACCTTCCTGGTAAGTTACCGAATCATCGGCTGCCCGAAGTTACGCGGCTTATCCTCAACGTTACGAATTCAGAACGCATACTTAACAAAAACTTAACATCCCAAAGCCATTGATTTTTACCTGATCTTACCTGAACGTAAGTTCATTAATTAACAGTGAAGATGGGGATTAATGGTGAACAAAACCCAAACTAAAGGGTTGGTTACATGAGGAGTTTGCACGAATACTCATCGGAAAACGGCTAAAAATACATAGTAATCTTTACTTGCATCATGAATATTCGCTCTCGGGAGATAGAACTCCCTCCCTACGCTAAGTTAGTTTGCATACTGCTCTCACTAGTCGTTATTGTTTATGGATTACATGTCTTGCAAGGATTGCTTATTCCGCTGGTATTTGCTATTCTATTTTCTGTATTACTATTTCCCTTGGCAAAGCGGCTCGAAAACTGGCGAGTACCCAGAGTACTGGCAATCATCCTCTGCTTACTGTTAACATTGGGTGTATTGACGGCTTTGTTCTGGGGAATATCGGTTCAGATCAGCAGCTTTTCGGAAGTTGTTCCAAAATTTGTCGAAAAAGCAACAGCCTATATAAACAGTATACGAACCTTTGCCGACGAGAAACTGAATATTGACCGGCAACGGCAAACGTCTGAGGTTACCAAGTACCTGAATCAAGCCCTGGCCGAAGGGGGAACTATTCTAACGACTACGTTGCTGGCCACAACCAGTATTATTACAAATCTGTTTCTGATTCTCCTGTTTGCCTTCTTTTTCCTGCTCTACCGCGACTTTTTTCGGTCATTTTTCTACAAAGTATTTGAAGATACCCGCCGGTCGAAGATTGACGACGTTATGGAAGGCATTTATCAGGTTGTAAAAGACTACCTGGCTGGGCTGGTGTTGGTTATTGTGATAATCGGTACTCTAATGACCGTGGGGTTACTTATTCTGGGCGTCGATTATGCTATATTCTTTGGCTTTTTTGGGGCCTGTCTGGTACTGATTCCTTACTTCGGTATTTCTATGGGGTCGTTACTGCCTGCTGCCTATACGCTCGTTACACAGGACAACCCACTCAAAGCATTGGGCGTCATTGGTGTCTTCTTGTTTGTACAAACGCTGGAGGGGAATTTCATTACGCCCTACATTGTGGGGTCGAAGGTCAGTATCAACCCATTAGCGGCTATCGTTGTCTTGATTCTTTGGGAAAATGTCTGGGGTTTACCCGGTCTTATCTTGGCCTTACCCATGACCGCCATTCTGAAGGTTATTTTTGATTCAGTAGAAGCTCTTAAACCTTATGGTTTTTTGATTGGCGAAGCTGAAAAACCTCGCCCACCCATAAAAAACCTACAGGAGCTGGCGGAACAACTCCCCAAACGGGCAAAGAAAGTGGGGCATGTGGAGGAGAAAAATTAGGAGATGGTGAAGTCGTGGAGCGGTTGATTGATGAAGTAGAAATCACCTGTATCAATCCTTAACTACTCCACCAATTAACCATTCAACCAACTAGAAATTGAGTGGGTCTAAATTCTTGAAGTGGCCGTTCAGGCTGATGCGTTTCTTGGTTCGTTCCATGTCCGACACTACGGGCAACACATTGTTGAGGTGTTGAATCAGAAATAGCTGCCGTTCGGCTTCGGTTTCGAGCGTCAAGAGTTCGTACTCCTGCTCGATGGATAAGCCAACTTTATGAGCTACCCGATACGAAAGGTTTTCGGTCGTCGACGCATAGTCAGTTTCAATTTGCAGCAAGGCGTAAAGCCGTTCAAGGCGCTCTGTTAGTGCCTGGGAGTGTGCACTGAAGCCGTCGCTGGATGCGATTAGTTCTACCTCACCACCTGCGTAGAGTTTGCCAGGCAGCGGATTCTCGAAATTTACTAATCGAAAGACACCCAAGCCTTTAGATTTAATATCCATACGGCCGTCGGGATAGCGTTTGTGCAGCGTTGTTACATGCATTTCCGTACCGTAACCGGGCAATTTATTGTTAATAAAGGCTGGGATACCAAACGTTCGTTCTTCTTCCAGACACTCGTTGATAAGCTGACGGTAACGGGGTTCAAAGATATGTAGATTCAGATCCTCGCCAGGATAAACAATCAGATTGAGCGGGAACAACGAAAGCGTCTTTTCCATAGAGTATAAAAGGTACAGTTTTACTAAGATAAGCGACTCAAATCGTCTCTAAACTGAGGGAAAGTGTGCGAAAATAGTGGCCGATTCGACAAAACGAACATGTCTGGCACGCGCTTCGGCATAAATTGGAGCGGCAAGAAAGCCCAATCCCGCTACATCCGACATACAATCTGTCACGATAACCAAGTTGGGAACCAGCCCCGGCGCAAAGTCCAGAATCTGTTTCAGGCTGTTGGCAACGCAATGCGATTTGGCCTCGCCCATCAGATATACAGTATCGAAACGCGACAAGTCGGCAATCAGGGCTGTATTTAGTTGCGTTTCGGGAATGGCCGGGTCGGGCACCTGCGCCCGAAAAATACCAAAATGCTCCGATAGCGGGTATACCCCCTTTTGTACTGCCACATAGTCGAGATCGCGTTGGCGCGACCAGTCCTTAAGCGCGTCGAGCAGGGTGTCGTGCAGAGCCGCCCCCTTTGACCCAATTAAGCAATGTTCGGGCCAGATAAAATGCGCAAACTGCCCATCGGCTTCAAGGTCGTGAATGTATTGTTTCGCTTTATCGACCGAAAAACGAGGTATCCACCGACCCGCGTCAACGTCGTCGCCTGTAATCTGGGTGAATGGATTGGGGTGGTTGCCCGCAGCATCGTGCCAGAACAGCGGATGGGCAATATCCAGCATGTGGTGTGTATCAAGCGTAACAATAATATGGTCAATTTGTTGAGCGTGTTGGCGAATCAGCCTGGCCATACGTTCAACATCGTGCTCAGCCCCCGGCACAAATAAGGATCCGTCGGGATGACAGAAGTCAAACTGGGTGTCGATAATAAGGAAGGCATTTTTCATAATAAACAAAGGTACAGGCTACCAGGACTTGGCAATGAGTTAAGTGGCTGTATTGACCCTAAAACGATTGTTTGTTACTGAATTGATACGTTTTTGACTCCGGTTGTTTATATACCCTCAGAATAATTAGCCTGGCATTTAGAATTTTGAGTGATGTTTGTTATGTCATGTTTTCATTTATCTTGCCAGTGTATCATTAACTTTTATTTAGTAGTTACCGACGTATGAAATTAGTCTATTCTATCCTGATGCTATTGGCCTTAATACCCAACAGCGTATCTGCCCAGGGTATTGTTTTTGAAAAAGGCAGTTGGGCCGATGCCCTGAAGAAAGCCAAAAAAGAGAAGAAACTGTTGTTCCTGCATCTGGATCAACCCAATTGCGGAGGCTGTGGCGATGTCGCATCGGTAGCCTTCAGGAGTCCTCTGATGCGTGAGACGTTTCAGTTACATTTTATCAGTTTCCGCACGGATGTAACAACTGGGATAGGCAAAGAACTGGTCGAAAAACTTGAAGTAGAATGTACTCCCTCGTCTGTATACCTGGATGCCGACGAAAACCCGTTAGCACGCTATTGTGGCACAACTAGTTTTGACCGGGCCTATCTCGAAAAAGCGGAAGAAGCCCTCACCAAAAATCGGGAGCGACCGTTGAAGGCCATGACCGAAACCTACGCAAAAGGGGATCGGTCGTCTGGGTTTATGCGGGTATATATCGACCGCTTACGCGAATTGGGCTTGTCGAATACCGAACTGCTCGACGCTTATGTAGCTAGTCTACCCGCCGATTCGTTACAATCCGGGCAAGTGCTGCGGTTTATTTTTGAACAGGCGCCCGTTGTAGGTAGTAAAGCTGATTCGGTGTTTCGGCGTGGGTATACTAAAATGGATAGCCTGTATAAAGCGGTTGGCTGGAACAAGGCCGTTGACCTGAACAATCGTATTACGAACAACTCATTGCGAAGGGCAATCAAGGACAAGAACGCACAGTTAGCCAGCCGGACAGCCAATTTCAGGCTAAGAACGTACCAGAACGATTACAAAAATGGCATGGCTGCCCATAACTGGGTGATGATGCGCTATTTCCGGGGTGTGAATGATACGCTTCAATACCTGCGAATGGCCTCTGACTATTACGACCGCCAATACATGACCGCCCGGGTCGATTCTGTCCAGAAACTGGATGAACTGGAGAGCCAGCGCCGGATGCGGGGTGAATTTTCGGGGCCCAACGGGACTGTTGTCCGCCCTGCGAAGCCCGGACAAATGATATCTGTGATGGCGTTTCCAAACACCCAACGGTTTGTTAGTGCCCTCAATCAGGCAGCTATGGACTTTCAGGAGTTGACGCGTGATTCAACCTATCTTAACAAAGCACTAAGCTGGTCAAAACGAACGTTGGAATACCGGGAAGATGGCGGTTTGATGGATACGTATGCGCGGGTCCTATACCGACTTGGTCGAAAAGAAGAGGCTTTAATATGGCAGGCAAAAGCTGTAAAAAAAGAGAAAGAACGCAACTCTCCTATGGTCGCTTCGCTGGAAGCAACGCTGAAGAAAATGAAAGACAATACATTTTAACGGAGCTACACGGGTAGTTTCTGGAAGGGTAAGCTAAATAGCTTGCCCTTTTTCGTTACTTTGAGGTATGAATTATAGTGAACTCCAACTGCGCCTGTCGCCCGATTATACCGACATCCTCACCGCCGAACTGGCCGAACTTGGTTATGCGTCTTTTGTGGAAACCGATGAGGGCCTGAATGCCTACATTATCGAGCCTGACTTTAATGAGCAGGCAGTACAGGAATTGATTGCGAAATACGCAGATCAGACAGCAATAGCCTACGAAGTCAATTCGTTAGAAAAGCGGAACTGGAACGCTGAGTGGGAGAGAGAGTACGAGCCGATAGAAGTAGCCGACCAAGTCCGGGTTCGGGCGTCCTTCCATGAGTCGGATGCCCGATTTCGTTACGACATTGTTATTAACCCGAAGATGTCGTTCGGTACGGGCCACCACGAAACCACAGCCATGATGATGGAACAACAGCTTGGTCTTGATTTCGCTGGTAAAACGGTTCTCGATGTGGGCAGCGGAACGGGTATTCTGGCGGTTCTGGCCGCAAAAATGGGCGCAAAAGCGGTGCTGGCGTTCGACATTGAAGAGTGGGCTGTTGAAAACGCCCGCGAGAATGCTGAACTGAACGATTGCCCGCAAATCACGGTGTTTCAGGGAACGATTGCCGATGTTGACCCAGCTAACCTCTGTGAGATTGTGCTGGCTAACATTAACCGAAATGTGTTATTGGCCGAAATTCCTACGTATACGAGTTTGTTGAAAGAAAATGGGCATTTGGTCGTAAGTGGTTTTTACGAACATGATGCTGCCGATATTGAGCAGAAAGCAGTTGAGGTCGGATTGGTCATGACCAATCGGTTAACAACAAATCAATGGACGTCTTTGTCATTTTATAAGCGTTGATGGGAACGCGGATTGAACGGATTATACAGGTTAAAACGGATGTTATCCTGCGAGGGCGGTGAGGGCACAGGCTTCAGGAGTCGAAAAACAAAAATCTGTTTTAATCTGTATAATCCGTTCAACTGGTACGCCAGCCCGGCCGTGTTCCTGTCAGCCACTGAATGGATATGAATCGAATACAATATAGTCTGATATTAGTCTTACTAACCTTGTCCGCCACCTTCGGCCAGGCGGTTCGGCTTTCCGACAAGCCCGACCAGTTTATGGCCGAGGTGCAGAAATTGATGGCAACGGGAGGGCCGGTGGCGGTGCGGGCCGGAACGGATTTGCAGTCGCTATGGTCGGAGAGTAAGCTGTCGGCAGCGCAACAGGAGCGGGTAATGACCCTGAGTCGGAAGATGAACCAGAAACGGCTTCAGCCAGCAACACATTTCGTGCCTTTCTACGAAGCCTTGTATCAGGCGGCAAACTCCCCGCAACAAACGGCAGCCTCTGGCACCGTTGACGGTATTTTGACCATATCCGAAAAACTATTTGAGGCCAATGACCCTAAAGTATTTGCCCGTAGTCTCGAAACATCCCGGCGCTTCATGGAACGGCGTGAACTTTACGCCAGTACATACAATAAGCTTTATGCCCTGGGTGGAACGTTTCAGTTTCGCTATGTAGAAGGTGCGCAACCTGTGCAACCAGGTGCCGTACAAACCCCTGCCGATTCCATTGCCTCGGCCAAAGCATCGGCCGACCGCTCGCGTTTTGACGGCTGGGATACTCCCGCTTCGGATTCGACCCAACCCCGCCAGCTTGGCGTCCAGTTTGTGCCCCAGCGCCGGACCATGCCGACGGTATCGGGTGTCGTCCTTAGCTTAACCGATGTTGCACTGGCTATCAAAGCCAATGGCGATTCAGCAGTTCTGTCGAATACGAGTGGTGATCTGATGCTTAAAGATGGTGTGTTTGTTGGCAAGGGTGGCAAGTTTACCTGGGAGACAGTTGGCCGTTCTGACATTTTTGTGACGCTGAGCGACTACTCTTTAATGACGATGACTCCACGCCTTCAGGCCGACGACGTGACACTGACCTACGGGAGTAGCAAGCCCGTTAAAGGTGTTTTTGAGTATGTGAGTAAAAAAAAGGGCGGTCCGGTAACCTACCCGCGCTTCATGTCGTGGCAGAACGATGTTAAACTTCCCGATCTTGGGCCAGATGTGGAATACCGGGGTGGATTGGCCTTGTCGGGTACGCAGATGGTGGGTGCTTCGGCAAGTGGGCAAGCCGCTCAGATCATCGTGAAGTATAACGGAAAGCCCGCTTTTAAGGCCAGTAGCCGCCGATTTGATTTCGGGATGAGCGATACAACCAGTGCGGCTAAGACCGGTGCTGGCGTTGCCGAACTGTCACAGTCGGGTTTCAATACAGTGCCCAATCCTGTAAAATCAACGGGGGCTGGCGTCTTTCGGCCACTGATTTCGGCGGCATCGGCTTCGTTCGTGGGCTATGTCGATACCGATTCCATTACGCACCCATCAGTGAAACTCCGGTACGATAAAAACCAGCGCATTGCCTGGCTCGACCGTGAGCAACGCACCGATTATGCCCGGGTTCCGTACGCCGATTCGTATCATAAATTTTACATCTTACCCGAAGTGGTACGCTGGGATTTGCCGCGTCGAAAAGTGGATTTCTACCAGGTAGGAGCCAAACAGGAAGTTCCGGTTCGTTTCGAGTCATATGATTATTTTCATCCACAACGCTACAGTGACCTGACCGTTGATTATGGCTTTCACCCGCTACAAATCGTAGCGAACTACATTTCGACCAAAAAACAACAGACGTTTCTGGATGACGACATTCTCCAGTTCGCGAAGAATGTGAACCCAACTTCGCTTCGGGGGGCACTGAACCGCATGGTGCTGGAAGGGTATATCGACCGTGATCCAAATACCGCTGCGATGCGCCTGAGCCGGAAGGGGTATTTATATGTGCTGGCCTACACGCAAAAGCGCGATTACGATAATTTTCAGGTACAGTCGTTATTCGCTTCCAATGACAGCATCAAAAACGCAACCATCAATCTCGACGATAAAATCCTGACCATCCGGGGCGTTAACCGCTTCATCTTATCTGATTCGCTCAAAATAGTTGGTTTCCCATCTGACAAAACGCTGCGCATAGGGAAGGGGCGGAATTTTACGCTGAATGGGCAATTGAAAGCTGGAAACCTACGGTATGCAGGCCGTGATCTCAAATTCGATTACGATAAGTTTGGGATGACGCTCAATAAAATCGACTCAATCACTTTCTCCTCGCAAAAGTTGGCGGCTCAGGGCAAAGAAGGAGAAATTGGGGGGGATATTAAATATGAAAATCCGGGTACAGTGTACCTGGGTGCTGCTGACAATAAATCGGGGCGAATTGCGGGTAAAAAAACCACCCAGCGACTCGTAATGCCCGAAGGGATGACGGTTTATTTTAACCAGCCCGTTCGCGGAAATATAACCTACAATCAGAAGGTCTATTTCAAAATTCCGGCTATCGACAACGACAGTCTGGGCAAGGGCGATATCTCGTTTATGGGTACGTTTTACTCCGATGGTATTTTCCCCCCATTTAAGGCTGAACTAAAAACCATGCCCGATAATACGCTGGGTTTTGTACACAAAGCACCGGCAACAGGCTATCCGGTCTATAGCAGTAAAAAAGGGACAACACCATCGACGGTTAAGTTTACCGGCGAACTGACGATGGATAAAAGCGGGCTTCGATCTGAAGGGGTATTGAGTCATCTGACCGCTAGTCTGAATACGAATGGTATATTGTTCATGCCTGATTCACTACTGGCCTCGGGCGATAAAGGCGAGGTTAAGGAGGGCTTGATCGGCAAAGCCTATTTCCCACAGGTTCAACTGAACAATTACAGCATGAAATGGTGGCCAAAAAATGATAGCATGGTCATCACGACGCAAAAAAATAACTTCAATTTCTATAACGCCACCACCAATCTCGAAGGGAGCCTAGCCTTGCGGTCGTCGGGGCTGTTCGGCAACGGAACGCTGCGTCGGAAAGACTCCGAAGCGGTTTCCAATAGTATCAAGTTCAATAAGGAAGGGTTCATCGCCACAAACGCTCAGTTTAAAATCTTAGCGGATAAGGAAACGCCCGGTACGCAGATCGGCAAGCCTATTCTGTTAGGAGAGGGTATCAATGTGGATTTCAACCAGGTGAAAGGCATAGTTGGACTGGCGATCACTAAAAAGGAGAGCCTGGACGACTCCACAAGTGCTAATATGGAGTTCCCCTTTGCTGCCTACAAAACCAATATTAACCGGGCGCAGTGGAACATAAATGCCAAGACAATAGCCATGAAAGGAGATGTGAAAACGTCGACCTTCACCGCTACGGCCGAGGAACAGGAAAAGCTTACGTTCAATGGTTCGGCCGCTTTATATGACGTGGAAAAACGGATGCTCAATATCAGTGGCGTGCCGTATGTTACATCGGCCGATGCGCGGATTTATCCCGACAAGGGTCAGGTAACTATCCGCCGAAACGGGGAAATGCTGGCGTTGAAAAACGCAAAGCTGGAATTAGATACCATCAGCCTGTTTCACCGGCTCAAAAACGGGAATATTCAGATACTTTCCCGAACCAGGTTTGCGGGCGATGCTACCTACCAGTTTGCAACGGCAAAAGGCGATACGGCCAGTATCAAAATGGGAAGTTTCGAGTTGAAAGAGGCCCCCGCCGTAGCCGCTTCGACCCTAACCGCTGATACAAAGAAACCAGCTGAGATAAAGAAATCAACGAAAGGTCGGCGGAATGTTCTGAAAACAGAAACCGCAACCTATTTCACGGTGGCCCGTGCTGAGGTCGACGAAGACGACAACCTGCAATTGGCACCCAAAATGTTGTTTAAAGGGGCCATTACGATGCAGGCTCCGGCCCCCGATCTGGCGATGGATGGTTTCATTAAACCGGCATTGAAAAAACGGCAGGATCTCGTTGGCGGCTGGATTCCGTTTAAGGAAAAGGTAGAAGAACGGCTGGAAATTAAGGTGGATAAAAACCTCAAAAATGAAGGGGGCCAACCATTGGTAGCCGGTATCCATTTCCGGGCGGGAGCCGCAGGTCTGTACCCAACGTTCCTGTCGCCAAAAGAAGATAACAGGGATGATGACTTGTTTACGGCTACAGGTATTATGCGCTACGATGAAAAGGACAAGGTGTATCGAATTGAGTCGAAGGGTGGTGAGTCTCTTGGGGTAAGTACTCCGCCCGATAGCACAAAGGCGGGTGCAGCAACTGCAGATAGTACAAGCAATGTTGCCAGCACTGATGATGAGGTAGAAAATGCGTTCACCTTCAATGATGCCCGTGGCTTGATGACCTTTAAAGGCAAGTTGAATTTATTGAATTCGGCTCCGCGTGAATACCTGTTGGCATCTGGTTCGGCTCGGATAAATATTGACAGTAGTCAGTATCGGTTCAATACCCTCCTGGCCTTTGCGTTCCCGATACCTGACCCGATCAGTAGCCTTATTTCGGATAAAATCGTCAAAGCAAATCAGGAGGAAAAAAACGACGAAGCCGCCGACGATGACCTGAACCGTCTTTCGGATAAGCTATTACCCTTGATCGGTCAGCAAGCGGTGGATGCCTATCGGCTTAAAGCGCAAAATGCCCATGCACCGCTCAATCAGGCTTCGCCCAAACTCAACGCCATGTTAGTGCTGGCAAATGCCAATCTGCGCTGGTCGACAAAGTATAACGCGTTCTACAGTACAGGCCAGTTAGGCGTGTCGAATATGATGGCGACAGATGTAAATGCCCAAATGGATGGTTTTGTCGAAATCAGGAAAACCGGCAATGGCGACGAAGCGAGTATTTATCTGGAGTCGTCGCCGGATGTGTGGGTTTATTACGATTATAAACCGGGCAGTACCCCAACCGCCCTTGGGCAATTAGCCATTGTTACGTCGGAACAGGACATTAACGACCAGCTGTTGGCCGGATCAAAAAACTCATCCAAGCAGACCATTGAACTCGTCGCGGCAACAGTCGATGAGAAAACGCTCTTTGTGGACCGTTATCTGGACCAGTACAAAACGAAGGCTAAAGCCGCTCCGAAACCCAAGCCACAACCTGGTCAGAAAGT
>CAXTJJ010000163.1:0-11113 GCA_964244155.1 uncultured Spirosoma sp. | reverse complement strand
CTAGTAATTTTATAAGTTAGTTGAGCCGCTAATGCTGATGTAAAAATCAGTGTTGGCGGCTCAAACATTTTAAGGCGGGTCATGCTTATACAGACAGATTCCGTAATTTCGTTTTTAATAAGAAACACAACCCCAGTTTACACATGAAACAAGTTTTTGTAATCCTCGTTGCGTGTCTCCTGACAACAGGTGTACGCGCTCAGCAAGGCAATACCGCGGCAGATCTGGCCATGGATGCCTCTAAAAAGGAAAAGGAAAAAAGTGATAAGGATATTACGGATGCGAAAGCGAGTGCTAAAGCAAGCACCTGGATGGATCGTGCCAAAACTTATCAGACGATTGCTGCCAATGGATACATCAAGCTGGATTCTGCTGCTGCGACCACGGCCTATGAGTCATTCAAAAAAGTAATTGAACTGGATAAAGATAAGAAAGGTGGTCCGGGTAAACTGGCTAAGGAAGCTGAGGATGCATTGAAGTCGCAAACCCTGGCTACTGCGTTCCTACAGCAGGGAGTGGCCAAGTTCCAGTCTAAAAATTATGCTGATGCCGCTAAATCGTTGTCGATAGCGGGCGACATAAATCCTAAAGACACCTTGGCACCGCTCTACACGGCGATTGCCGCGCAGCAAATTAAAGATAATGCAACGGCAAAAACACAGTTGGAAAAATACATTGCCGGTGGGGGTAAGGATGCCAGTATCTATGGCTCGTTAGCCATGCTTTATCGGAGCGACAACGAGGTCGACAAAGCATTGGCTGCGTTGGACAAAGGGATTGCTCTGGCACCAGGGAATAAAGATCTGGCCAATGAGAAAATCAACATCATGCTGTCGACAAACCGGATGGATGAAGCCATCTCGGGTATGAAGCAAATGGTGGAGAAAGATCCTAATAATGTACAAAACCTGGTGAATCTGTCGATTGTCTATAATAACATCGCCAACAAGTCGAACGAAGAAATCCGTAAGCTGGAAGGTGATAGCAAAAAAGGAGGCAACACGGCTAAGCAACTCGCTGATGGCAAAAGTATCATTGATGCCTATAACAGTGAAATCTCCCGATTGACAGCCTCCATCAAAAAGACGCCCAAGCCTGAGTTAAAGCGTCAACTGGCGGATGTTCAAAAGCGCCTGGCTGACCAGAAAGTAGAGGTCGCTAAACTGGAAGCGGATGCCAAGGCAGCTTCAGCGGCCGCTGCGGGAGCAACTGATTCGGCAAAACGGCTGGCCGAGCTTAAACAAGTGCAAACAGAGAACAAGAATCAGGAGAAGTTGTATTTGGAAAAAGCCCTGGCTATTGATCCTAATAACTACGACGCCAATTTCAACATGGCCGTTTTTGTTTTCAATGATGCCGTAGAAATGAAGCGTACGGTAGACCGGATGGACATGACTGAATACAGCAAGAATGGTAAGGAACTGGATGGGAAGGTTTGTGGCAGATTCAAGCAGTCTTTGCCATATTTCACTAAAGCCAAATCAATTAAAGATGAGGCTGACGTAAACGAAAACCTAACGAACCTACAGAACATTCTGAAGCAGTACGAAGAGAAGAAGATCGTTTGTATTGAGCCTGCTAAATAAGTGAATAGGGACGGTACCCAACGGTATCGTCCCTATTTTATAAAAACTTTACTTAACATAATATAAATTATATAACAAATTTGATAGGGTAATCCACAGACTTATCAACACGTTATCCACGTGGAACACTAAAGTATTGCTTTACAGGGAGTTAGGTATGTTCTAACCTAAAATAGGGCCTAGATTGCCTGAAAGGGTGATTTTTAAAGAGAAATCCATCGCCTGGAAACAGAATATAGACGAATTGATAAACTAGAATCAGCTATTAATTCAACCAAGTAGACCCTGTGGATTGCGTGAAGTTTGCCTTTACTTCCCAACTGTAAAAGGTAACACGCTACCGAAAACGACACGTCAATATTCCTTGGCCCTCTACATCATAGCCGCAGCTAAAAGCCAAAGAACGCTGCTACAAAAGTCAGTCTGCCAGACTGCTATTGTTCAGTTAAATAAGCATCCCTGACAATCAATTTTAGATTGAATAACCAACCGCCAAAAGGTACTGAATATACAAAGCCTTTACTGACTTGGCATATACTCCCGGAATGATCCATCCGTATAGAAGATAAGAATTCGTTCTACCTTCTTATCGGTATTCATAGCCGTATTCACGGCTGATTCGGAAATACCCACATATTGATCCGCAGGCGCCTGTACAGGCATACTGACCGGTGGTATCTCATTTCGTTGGCTGCGAATACCCGGTGATTGAGTCGGGTAAGAAGAAACAGATGACGGCTGTCCTGAATTAAATCGATCTGAGCGATCAGCTACAGGACGTGCCAGCGAGCGATTACCATAACCTGTAGGGCTCGGTGGATTGACCTGCTGGTTATCCTCTTCCATGATCCAGTCGTAGCCAAGCTCAGGAAAGCGACGGATAATTTTTTGGATTATATCGAAACTAGGCCGATTACGACCTGATAGAATATGCGAAATACTGGAGCGCTGCACGCCAATTTCGTCGGCAAAATAAGATGGCGTTAAATTCTTATCAATCAGGATCTGTTTAATCTTGTCATTAATAATCATCGTACGTGCAATGTTATGGATGTTATTTGTGACAAATATAAACGTAAATTGTTCTCAACCTCACTAATTACAAAATAAAATAGCCACACAACAGCGTGTGGCTAAGTAAATTTACATTTATTATTTACAATGGTAAATATTATTATTGTAAATTAATAGAATTTATCTAATTACAGCGTTAAACAGATACGTTATTTTCGCGCAATGCTTCATTCAGTGATGTCTTAAGATCAGTAGATGGTTTACGCTGTCCAATAATTATCGCGCAGGGCACGTGGAACTCACCAGCCGGGAATTGTTTAGCATAACTTCCAGGAATCACAACAGAGTTAGCAGGCACAAAACCTTTATACTCGACAGGTTTAGCACCCGTCACATCGATAATCTTCGACGACCCGGTAATGGTAACCCCGGCTCCTAAAACGGCCCGTTTCCCAATGTGTGCTCCTTCTACAACAATGCAACGGGAACCCACAAATGCGCCGTCCTCAATAATAACTGGTGCAGCTTGTGGTGGCTCAAGGACACCCCCTATTCCTACGCCCCCACTCAAATGAACATCTTTCCCGATCTGAGCGCAGCTTCCAACGGTAGCCCATGTGTCAACCATGGTCCGCTCATCGACAAAGGCACCAATGTTAACATAGGATGGCATCAAAATTACACCGGGTGCCTGGTATGATCCAAAACGTGCTACTGCCGGTGGGACGGCCCGAACTTTAGCTGCTTCAAAATTAGTTTTAAGCGGAATTTTATCATTGAATGTAAAGATGCCTACTTCTTCCGTCTTCATTCGCTGGCTAACGAAATAAAGCAGGATTGCTTTTTTCACCCATTCATTGACAACCCAGTTGCCCGATTCTTCAGTCGGCGGACTGGCAACGCGAAGCTCCCCCCTATCTAATTGATTTATTACGTCTTTAATAAGTTGTAAAGATTCTGGCTTGGCCAGTAGTTCACGGTTAGCCCAAATTTCTTCGATTGTGATAGTCATCTAATTAAAGTAAAGATTTATAGATACCATTATAACTATCTGAATATTAGGTAATTAATTTTATCGACCAAATTTTATATTGTTATACAACGATATTATATTGTATTCTATTTCCCTTTTTTCAAAGGTAATACGTAGACGTGTATAGTTGAAATATATAGCCTCATTTTATTTTTTATGGCTCTATCGGACACTAGTTCTACTTGGTTCTTCACTCAATGTCCTGCTCTCCGAATCGTCAAAATGCTTATAAAGCTACTATCCAGCTGGTGGGTCATATCGCTTTATATAATGATCCGTGGAAACTAGAACCTCCATAGCGATTACCTTATGCCTGAAAAGGAAAGCCACAGAGATGCGATCAAGTAAGCCGGGCCACATGACTACCCGTGCAATAATTAAGCCGGAATTGTTAGAAAATGAGTAGATATGTTTTCCTCAATAATAATGAATATGTGTTTTGTTAAATGATAGACTGGCTCTTCGACATATAGACTGATGGCCTACGATACATGAAACAATACCAGCCTGTATAGAATGGGTATCCAATTTTTTATAGAATAAAACGCTTGTTGGCTTTATAAACTAACGTGAGCACGTTTCTAGGGCGTAAGTACTGGAATAGATAATCATAAATGATTGTCTGCCATAGTTAGTCTAACAAAGTAATTCACACTGGGGTAAGTCATGTACAATGTAGAATATGTACCTCATCACTATGGAGATTCTTAGCCATATAGAAAAAACAAGGTTATTTATAGTAAACAAGTTAACCGATTAGCTTAAACTACTTTATAATACTAATTACCTGTTTGCCATCCCTTCCCTCCTCTTGTTTGCAAGTAGTTCTTTACCCGAATAATGGTGTTGAGATGCACTGGCAAACTGAATGAAAACAGTTGCTAAAATAGAAACAAGAGTATATTAGCAATGCAAATCAGTAGTAATACGTAAATAGTATTTTTAGCAATATATTTAGCAAATGCAAATAAATTTAGTAAATATTGCTAAAAATACTATTATTATTTAGCAAAACATACCATTAATGCTAAAAATTTAGGCAAAATATCGGATTACTAAATAGGGCTTTCTTTAATTACTAAAAATACTACCAATAGAGAATTGCTGTAAAAGGCTTATTTAATCTGTATATTTGACCCCGAAAACAAACCAATTTTCTCAGTACATGGAAAAAATACGCGTTGCTATTAACGGCTTTGGCCGTATTGGACGGTTATCGTTCAGACGACTGCTTGAAAAAGAGAACATTGAGATAGTCGCTATCAATGACCTGACCGACAATGCTACCCTGGCACATTTATTAAAATATGATTCGGTACATGGTAAATTCGATGGGACAGTTGTTTCAGACGGCGATAGCCTGACCGTAAACGGTATACGTATCAATGCATACGCAGAGCGTGATCCAAAGAAACTTCCCTGGGGCGATTTGAGAGTCGATGTCGTTCTTGAATCAACGGGACGTTTCGTTGATGAAGCGGGTGCAGGTATGCACCTGGAAGCAGGTGCTAAAAAAGTGGTTATATCTGCCCCTGCAAAAGGTAATATTCCTACAGTTGTTCTAGGCGTTAATGATGATACGCTGATCGGTTCGGAAACAATCGTTTCAAACGCGTCCTGCACCACCAACTGTCTGGCACCAATGGCAAAAGTTTTGGATGACGTATTCGGAATCGAAAAAGGATATATGACAACCATCCACGCCTATACCGCTGATCAAAACTTGCAGGATGCTCCTCACTCCGATCTTCGTCGGGCGCGTGCTGCGGCTTTATCGATCGTACCCACCTCTACCGGAGCGGCTAAAGCAGTTGGTCTTGTTCTTCCTCAGCTAAAGGGCAAGCTTGACGGAAACGCAATGCGCGTACCCACACCAGACGGCTCTCTAACGGACCTTACAGTTGTTCTGAAACGCGAAGCAACTATTCAGGAAATCAATGACGCCATTAAACAGGCTTCAGAAACAACTCTGAAAGGAATTTTGGAGTACTGTACAGACGAAATCGTCTCGATTGATATTGTAGGAAACCCTCACTCCTGCATCTTCGACTCAAAATTAACTGCGGCAAACGGAACGCTTGTCAAGGTTGTTGGCTGGTATGATAATGAATTCGGCTATTCAAGCCGGGTCGCTGACTTAATGGCAAAGTTATTTTAATACAGTAATTTACAATTGAACTTAAACAATTGTAAATAAATAGCCGGTAAAATTGTAACTTAACATTTATTACAATTTTATATTACAAAGTTAAATTTAAAAATGGGTGTGATTAAGTTAAATCACACCCATTTTACATTGTAAATAGTTTATTGTAAATCCCTTGTCGAAAAACAATTGCTCGAACATAGTCTTGATACCAAGATGAATTTCGTTCAACGGGGAGTTATAGAGATCAGTTGTATATTGTAAATCAGTACCGTTCGCTTGTTTAACCTGCTCCAGACTATAAGCGAACAAGTCCGAACTATCCGTTTTTAAGTGAAGCGTACCCCCCGGTACCAACAAGCGCTTATAGGTCTCCAGAAACCGTGGGTGTGTCAACCGATGTTTTTCCTGTTTGGGACGGGGCTGCGGGTCAGGAAATGTTATCCAGATTTCATTGACCTCTCCTTCTATAAAAAATTCAGTCAGGTAGTTTATATCCGTGCGTAGAAATGCTACATTCTTCAAGCCGAATGTTTCTGCCGCCTTGGAGCCACGCGCTATACGATCCCCTTTAATGTCAACACCAATAAAATTTACATCAGGAAAAGCCTGAGCCAATCCTACTGTATACTCACCTTTTCCACAAGCCAATTCTAGCACGATAGGGTTTTCATTCCTGAAATAGTCGGTGCCCCAACGACCCCGGATTGTTTTGTAAATCGGCTTACCTATTTCAATAACATTCGAGCTCTCTGCATTTTGCAGAAAGAATTGTGCTTTTCTACGCGTCACGGTTATAGATTGGTTAATTCGGCAATGGTATAGTTACTGCCGGTTATCAAAAGTAAATCATCCTCGGCAGCATCTTGTAAAGCCGCGGACAGGGCGGCATTGACATCAGTAAACACTTCGCCCATTCGCCCTAGTTTAGCGGCTTCCATTTGTAATTCATACGCCGGTAAGGACCGGGGTGTTTGGGCCTGACAGAAGTAATATACGGCTGATTGAGGGAGTACAGCCAGTATGTGGCTGCGATCTTTATCAGCTACCAGCCCAATGATAATGCGAAGACGGGCATGGGGTATTGATTGAATTGTTGCCAGTAAGGCCTCCAGACCGGGTTGATTGTGGGCGGTGTCTGCAATAACTCTTGGCCTTTCCCGGAGGGTTTGGAACCGCCCTTTGAGGCCCGTCAATGCAGTTACAGACGTCAATCCTGTCTGCTGTGCCACGAGCGAAACGGGAAATAAAGATTGTAATACGGAAACAGTGGCTAAGACGGCAGGGAGGTTTTTTACCTGATAAGCCCCCAGCAAGTCCAGTTCAAACGATTGCAGGAGTTCGTTCTCTGTTCCGGCCAGTACGGTCCGTCTTGCCTGTACAATGCCCTTATCCTGCACGTAATACCGTTGGTCAGCAAATTCAATCGGGGCCTTTACAAGGTCGGCTGTGCTACGAAAGACAGGTTCCGTTTCGGGATTCGTTTCACCTATAACTACAGGGACACCCGCTTTAATAATGCCCGCTTTCTCTCTGGCAATCTGGGGCAGTGTTTCGCCTAATAGGTCCGTGTGGTCGTAGCCGATGTTCGTAATCAGCGAAGCAACTGGAGTGATTACATTGGTCGAATCAAGCCGACCGCCGAGACCCACTTCTATAATGGCGAGATCAACCTGTTTACGGGCAAAGAAATCAAAGGCCATCGCTACAGTCACTTCAAAGAAAGAAGGTTCGACCCGCTCAATCAGCGCCTGGTGACGGACAACAAACTCAGCCACCTCCGCTTCAGGGATGGGCTGTCCATTGAGCCGGATACGTTCGGTAAACGATTTCAAATGGGGCGATGTGTACAGGCCCACCCGATAACCCGCCGACTGGTAAATGGCGGCCAGCATATGGGAGCTACTCCCTTTTCCATTGGTTCCCGCGACATGAATACTGGTGAACTGATGCTGGGGATTGCCAAGCGCTTCGCACAATAGTAGCGTATTGCCTAAGCCGGGTTTGAGTGCTTTGGCACCAATCCGGTGAAAAACTGGGAGCCGACTATACAGATAGTCGATTGCTTCCGTATACTGCATTAATCTCTGGACTTTATGATAAAGGTGATCGTACCCGTGGCCGTTGGTGGTGTAGCTCCCCCTTTCGGACGTAAGCGAAGTCGCTGAACGGCTTTTCGATACACTTCGGCAACCGAAGGGCTAACGGTACTTTGCAGCTGCTGGATTCGGGTTATCTCCCCCCCATCATCGACAGTGATTTTGAAAACGATTTTACCTGTTTCGTCGGAATCGTCATTAATGCTGGGGCGGCTGGCCATGGACCAACCCGATACGTCGAAATTTACTCCCGAAGAAGAGCCGCCCGGCGTTCCATAAAATTCCTTGGCGTTGATTTTTCCATTTGGATTCCCTTTATCCCCCACACCACTGGCATCATCGCCGTTGTTATTCCCACCCGTGCCCGACGCTTTGCCTACGGTTCCATTGGAGCCACCCCCGCCCGACGACTTTTTGAACAAAGCATCGTTGTTGACGGTCTCCACTTTTTTAGGGGGAGCCGGTGGAGCAGGCCGTTCGACCGGGGCGGTTGCTTTGGGAGATTCGACGCGCTTGGGTTCGGGCCGCTCGGGGGTTGTGACCGGACTTTCGGCTTTGCTGGCAATGATGGGTTTTTCGGTGGCAGTTTTGGCTGGTTTCGCATCGTCTGTTTTCGGCGAAGGGGTAACGCGGGTCTTTTCGAGCCGGGGCGTGGTGTTTACCTTTGGATTGGGTCGCTTATCCGCAGCTTTCACGTCGACGGGGTTCGGCGAATCAGACGCTTTGTTATAGGTCTGTATACGGCCACTGCCACGGGCGTCGGTACCAAAGTTGACCTCCACAAACTCGATGGGTGGTGGATTCGGTACGGTTTGTGATAGATTCACTAACAGCAGTAAGGCGATGAGGAATACATTGATGATCAGGGCACCAGCGAAGGATTTTACCCGGATTTCGTCCTCGTTTTCAAAGGTAATACGGTTCATGCAGGCTATGGTTTTTCACTCCTATAACGTCAACTGAGGCTGCTTCGTTTATCGAAACGCTGAGATCGGCAGCCGCTGCGTAAACAAAGTAACAGAAAATCTGTGAGAGATGGGTTTAGGCAGTGAGTTTCCTGACCTAAGTTTACCCGTAGGTAAGTAATTTATCCGGTAAAAAAAACTATTCTTTTTACTTCTTAAGTTATCTTTAGTGCCGAAACCATAAATAATTTAGTAACGATTTAGGTTAAACTCACTTCTTCATCTAGCCTATTGTCTGCCGTGTATGGAACAAGTAATCGAGTTTTTTCATCGACTCGCTGATGTAAAGGATTGGCCGCCAAGGTGGTATTGCGGACGATGGACCGACTTTCATGGCTGGCTGTATATCGTCTCCGACCTGACCATCTGGCTGGCTTATATGGCCATCCCGCTCATATTGATTCGGTTTCTGATAGTAAAAAAAGGAGTCCCCCTCTCCGGGGTGTTCGGACTTTTTGGTGCTTTTATTCTACTCTGTGGATTGACGCACCTGCTCGATGCGGTCATGTTCTGGTGGCCTGCCTACCGCATCAGTGCGCTGGTTCGCTTTGTGACCGCCGGCGTGTCTGTGGCAACCGTCATTGCCCTGATCCGCTACTTCAAGGAAGCAATTGGCTTACGGACATCCAAAGAATATGATCGCGAACTATCCTTTCGGCAACAGGCCATGCAGGAACTGAGACGCTCTAATGAAGAACTTCAACAGTTTGCCTACATCGCTTCTCATGACTTGCAATCGCCGTTAAAAACAATTGTCAATTATTTGTCACTGCTCGAAAGCAAACACAGCGACAAACTGGACAACGATGCACACCGGCTCATTGATGTGTCGACCGCAGCGGCCGATCGGATGCGCATTCTTATCAACGATCTGCTCGATTTTTCGCGGGTGGGTACCGAACTGGAATTTGTGCAGATCGATCTAAATACGGTTCTGGCTGAAATTCAGGAAGAACAACAGGCGGATATTCGGAATACAGGTGCCCAAATTGATATTGGTCCCATGCCAACCCTGTTGGCGCATCGGACCGATTTGAAACAGGTATTTCAAAACCTGATCACCAATGGACTAAAATACCGGCGTCCCGGAATATCGCCAAGTGTAACGGTCCGGGCCACCGATGAGGGAAGTCAGTATCTGTTTTCGGTTAGCGATAATGGCATCGGGATAGAAAAGCAGTATTTTGAACGGGTGTTCCAGATTTTCCAACGCCTTCACGGGCGCAATGAATATGCCGGTACGGGGATTGGCCTGGCAACCTGTAAGAAAGTAGTGGATATATACGGCGGGAAAATCTGGCTTGACAGCACAGTGGGGGTAGGCACAACCTTTTTCGTTACCATTCCCAAAGTCATTAAAACCAGTCAGCATTATGCCCAGACCCATACACTGTATCCTGCTCATTGACGACGACCCCGACGACAACTTCCTGCATCAGCTCATCATTGAGGAGTCGGGGCTTTGCGAACAGGTACGGGTTGCCGACAGCGGTCCCGTGGCCCTCCAGTTTTTGACGAATACAACGCACCCCAACTATGTTCGGCCGGATGTGCTGGTGCTTGATATCAATATGCCCGGCATGAATGGATTCGAATTTCTGGAAGAATACCGCGAGCTGGATAGTCAGTTGAAAAGCCGCGTTGTGGTTTTGATGCTGACCACCTCCCTTAATCCGAGTGATAAACAAAAGGCCAGTATACGAACCGATATCAAAGCGTATCGGACAAAACCACTAACCAAAGCTATGCTTCAGGAAATTGTCGATACCTTCTTTGTTTAGCCGTTTCGATACCAATGACCCGGAAGTCCTTCAACAAAGCGATCAAGCACCTTGTTAGGCCGGTATAAATGACGAATTTTGCCCGTTATTCAGTACGTCCTCCCCTATGCCTGTTTTACAGCCTATCGTTAACATTGCCGAGCTTCTTTATCGAAAAGGGATTACCGATGTCGTGGTCTCGCCAGGTTCACGCTCGGCCCCGCTTACGCTGGCGGTGGCCCGACACCCACACCTGCGCACACGCGTGATGGCCGATGAACGGTCGGCCTGTTTCGTAGCGCTGGGCATGGCGCAGCAAAGCGGCCGCCCCGTTGCGGTCATCTGTACGTCGGGCAGTGCGGTTTATAACCAGGCACCAGCCGTTGTCGAAGCTTTTTTTGGACAGACCCCTCTCCTGCTGCTGACCGCCGACCGGCCTCATGAGTGGCTTCACCAGCAGGATGGGCAGACAATCAACCAGGTGGGGGTGTTTGGGGCGCACGTGAAGCG
>CAXTJJ010000162.1:0-11141 GCA_964244155.1 uncultured Spirosoma sp. | reverse complement strand
GCGTCAGCCACTTACCGACTTGGGCGAAGCCGCTTACCAACTTACTGACTACTCAATAAACCTTCGCCAATGCCCGGACCGGGAACGTGCCGACGCCTTTGAACTTAGGGGGTGTGGCACTAAACGTGAAGCCCGTTGCAGGAAGTGAGGCCAGATTACATAGGTGTTCGACAATCAGAATCTCGGCACCCAGCAAGGTGGTGTGTACGGGGCGGCTTCTGCCAGTAGTATCATCAATGTTGTGCGAGTCGATACCAACTAATTTGGCACCACAGTCTCGCAGGTAGGCAGCCGCATCGGCCGTCAAAAAAGGGTGATGTTCGTAATATCGTTCTGTATTCCAGAAGTCTGACCAGTCGGTGCGAATCAACACCGCCCGATTTCTGATTTCGTATCCTTTTAGATGTGCTTCAGTAATAGCCAGTGCATCGGTGTACGGTACGTGAATGACTATACCTTCCAGATCCGTAAACGCATCCAGGCCAATCTCCGATAAATCTTTACCATGCTCATACCGATGAAACGGGCAATCCAGATAAGTGCCCGTATTGGTGACCATCTCAATCTTGCCAATTTGAAACTCGGTGCCAGTCTCATAAAACTGACGGGAGTTTTCCCGGCTCAGGTAATCGCAGACGATGGGCGCGGGTAGCCCTTTGTAGGTAACGAGACCATCTTCAATTGTATGACTCAAATCCACCAGCCGACTCCGCTGTCCGGCTTCTTCAGTTGGATTTCGTTTGTGCGCTTCGGTAATAATTTCTTTGTTGAAGATTTTGGCCTGGCCAACCATGAGCAGGCGCAAATCGGCAATGACATAATCGGCTAAAGCCTGATCTGTAATGTCATCGTCATCAATATCCAACCGAAAACCGTCACCTTTCAGGCTGCCGCCGTTGGTGAATTGAAACTCGAAATCAAACTGAACCCGTTTTTGCATACTTAATTTTATGTGACGCGCCAGACTACTGATTCCAGCCCTGCGCCCGAATTTGCGTTTGTTGACCGGCTTTGGTCGATAGTACAACCTGAGCCGGGTTAGCTGTCATGTAGCCGATGGCTGTGATGCGTGAATTCACGGATAGTTTTTCGAACTCCTGCGGACGAACCGTAAATAAAAGTTCGTAATCTTCGCCCCCGTTCAAAGCCGCCGTTATGGGGCTGATCTTAAATTCATCGGCAGCCAGGTGTGTCTGGTCATCAATAGGAATATTCTCGTCGAAAATCACCGCGCCCGTACCTGACTGATGGCAAAGGTGGAGCAATTCAGACGCCAGCCCGTCTGAAATGTCGATCATAGCGGTAGGGCGGATGCCGAGGTCGCGGAGTTCATGAACAATGTCAGTGCGGGCGTCGGGGCGAAGTTGACGTTGAACCAGATAGGCCCGTTCTTCAGAAAGACTGGGTTGCATGTTTGGGTCCGCCAGATACACCTGTTTCTCGCGTTCCAGCAACTGCAAGCCCAGGTAAGCCGCGCCTAAATCGCCGGTAACGCAAATGACATCATTGGCCTGGGCGGTATTACGATAGGTAATCAGGTCTTTGGGGACCTTACCCAACACCGACACCGAGATGATCAAGCCCGACCGTGTAGCGGTTGTATCACCCCCAACTAAATCGACATTATACGCTTCGCAGGCTGCACGGATACCCTCATACAGCTCGTCGACGGCTTCGACCGGAAACCGGCTGCTAAGGCCGATGCTAACGATTAGCTGAATCGGTAAACCATTCATGGCGGCAATATCCGAAACGCCAAAGGTTACAGCTTTGTAGCCCAGGTGTTTTAAAGGAACGTAGGTCAAATCGAAATGGATACCCTCAACCAGCATATCTGTAGAGAGTAAACCATAGTCGTCGCCCCAGCCAAATACGGCGGCATCGTCGCCAATGCCGCGTATTGTTTCTGAATGAGCGGGTGCTGTTGTTGCTTGCCAAATACGCTCGATCAAGCCAATTTCACCGATTTTATTGAGATCAGTCATTGTGTATTAATTAACGCGGCCCGGTCCGTAGGTGCACACAGCATGAAAAAGCCGCTCCGATTGACATACGGAACGGCTTTTTTTGTGAATTGGTTTACAGAAGCCTTACGGGTTCGTCAACGTGTAATCGTTTGTTGTGTTACCTGTTTTCTGGCTGGCCGTTGTACGCGACAAGCTCAGATTGGTGTCGTCAATAGAATTAATTGTGAATTCAATCGTTCCATTGGCACCCGTAGGTGAGGGGGTTAGTTCAGTCAGTACAAGGCGTGTATCAGAAGGGACAGAATACTTTCCAACGAATACATTGCCATCAAACTCAGTGTATTTTACCGTAGGGGGCGTACTCAGGTCAAGCTTGAAGGCAGTATAATTACGAACGTTAGTCGCTCCGCCTTTGGTGTAGACCGTTACTTTGTTTTCGTCTACTTTACTTGCCGTCCAGACTTTAGCGATACGCTCCGAAACGGGGGCGATCTTTTTGCCATTACAGCCCATTAAGGCACTAAACAGGGTTACTAATGAAAGAAAAGCGATAGAATAAGTCTTTCTCATAGTTAATCAAATGCAATAAAATCAGAAGTGGCTAAAGTTACGCTAATTTTGTTGTCACGCATAAAATGATACTCAATAATCGTAGTTGTTTGACTAAACGGACGCTCCATGCCGATCAATGAAATGATATTGCCTTCATACACCCGTTCGCAATTGGCCTTACGTAATGGGCAGGACCGCGACGAAATCTGGTGTGCTTTTGACGGCATTATTTATGATCTCACGGCGTCACGGCTTTGGCGAAATGGCAAACATTACGAACACTGGGCCGGGCAGGATCTCACCAACGAACTTGTCGATGCCCCTCATACTACCGGCGTTTTTGCCCGGTTTTCAGCCGTTGGAAAATTAATTTAATGCTTTGTGCTTTAGGCTATCCCTGCTTAAAGCACGAACGCTAGATCTTGACGCAAAAAATGTTTTTAATCGCTGATAGTGGCTCTACCAAAACCGACTGGCGACTTGTTGCCAGCGATGGTCAGGCCCTTGCTATTCAAACGGATGGCTTCAATCCATATTATCAAAATGCCCAACAAATAGCAGCTACGTTAGAAACGCAATTAGTGCCCCACATAAACGGAGCGCTTGTAACAAAGGTTTTTTACTACGGAACGGGTTGTACAGGCCCGTCGGTGAATCACATCATTGCTGATGGACTGCAAACCATATTGCCGGGTTTACAGGTTATTGAGGTAAATAGTGATATGCTGGGAGCCGCCAGGGGTGCTGTGGGGCATCAGGCCGGTATTGTCTGTATACTCGGCACCGGCGCTAATGCCTGTTGTTATAATGGGGTCGAAATTATTCGGGGTATTCAGTCGCTGGGTTTTTGGCTGGGCGACGAAGGCAGTGGCGGCTACCTGGGTAAAACGCTGGTTCGGGACTTTTTTCAGGAACGGCTTCCCGCTAATCTCCGCGCTGATTTCCAATCGCGTTACGCTCTTGATCGCCCAACATTGCTTGAAAACGCTTATCAAAAACCCTTTCCAAATCGCTACTTTGCCTCGTTCACGCCCTTCCTGTCCGATCATCTAACAAACCCATACATTGCCCGGATGGTAACTGATGCGTTTGAGCTGTTCTTGACAACTTATGTGAAGCGTTTTCCCGAAGCTGCTCAATGGCCAGTCCACTTTGTCGGGTCAATTGCCTATTATTTTGCCGAGTCTCTGCGTCAGGCGGTTAAACAAACAGGCTTAACAATAGGTCGTATTACAAAAGCCCCGGCTGATGAGTTGGTTGATTTTCACAAAAATGGGTAAGTTCCCGGTGTTCACTTGTACCTTTGTAGAAAAGCATTCAACGAAAAGAACGGGTAACGAAGACAACGGAACCGCTATCGCGGGCCTATCAGAACGCAGCGTATTTCCATTCGTTTTTCGTTCGCTCTGAGTTGAAAGACAATCTGAATCGTAATGGCAAATCGTTATTTTTTGAAAGTAAAAGACGTTGACCGGGAAACGGCCGACGCTGTAACAATAAGTTTCTGGCATCCCATCAGTGAAGAAATTCGGTACCAACCCGGTCAATTTCTGACTTTTTTACTCAACATCAACGGTCAAAAAGTGCGCCGTTCTTATTCGATGGCCTCATCGCCCCATGTTGATGTATCGTTGTCTGTATCAGTAAAGCGCGTACCGGGCGGTTTGGCATCCAATTATTTGTTTGACCGTATCAAGCCCGGCGACATTATCGAATCGCTGGAGCCGATGGGTACATTTGTTCCTAAACTTGATCCCCAAAACCGCCGGACCATTATATTGATTGGCGCAGGTAGCGGCATAACTCCGCTGTTTTCGATGGCCAAGTCGGCGCTGCATGTAGAACCGAACAGCCGTATCTGGCTCATTTACGGAAACCGTAACCAGGGGTCTGTTATTTATAAGGCGCACCTGGATGCGATGGAACAGGCCTATGGAAAGTCGCGCTTTCAGGTAAGTCATATTCTCAGCCAGCCATCAGCGGGCTGGACGGGAGCCGAAGGCCGATTGAATCAGCACATGTTAACTAAACTGCTGGATCAATTCCCCAAAGCTGATTTGCAGAACGCAAGTGTGTATCTCTGCGGACCTGATGGTATGATGGCTGAGGCCCGTGCGGCTTTATCGCTGGTGGGTATTCCGACGGAGCGCGTACACAAGGAAAGTTACGCTATGGCACCCGTTGCGGCTGGCGAAGTGGTTGAAGAACCGATCACAGCCGCTGAGAGTGGTTCTCCCGAAGTGACGGTCTTGTACGAGGGAAGTGAGTATAAGTTCGCCGTAGCTCCGCACCAGACTATTCTGGAGGCCGCTTTGGATCTGGATATAGACCTGCCTTATTCCTGTCAGGCGGGCATGTGTACGGCCTGCCTTGGCAAGTGTACGTCCGGTAAAGTAAAATTAGATGAAGAAGACGGCCTGTCTGAATCCGAATTGAAAGCCGGTTATGTACTTACCTGCGTGGCTCACCCCGTTGGGCGCGACGTAGTTATTGAAATTGACTAGGGAGTAGTACTGGGCGGGACGTCCGGGTGTATATCTAATCTTGTAGGAATTTTGGAAGGATGATCAAATACGTCTTTTATGGAGTTCTTTATTCCCCTAAATTCTCTAAAGGGAACTTTGTCCGCTCTCTGACAAAGTCCCCTTTAGAGAATTTAGGGGTGTAAAAGCTGCAAAATAAGGGCTTTACATCATCTAGGATAAGGACGCAAGTGTAGTTTATTGCTACCACTTATCCTTTTATACCCAGGCGGGACGCCCGGTTTTACGTTACTCTGGTTTTGGTGCAACTGCGGGCTTAGGCATAGCACGTGGTGTGGCAGCACGACTCCGTGTAGGTGCTATAGCAGGGGCCGGTGGTGCTGGCACTGCGTGTAGTGGGGCTAAAGGCGCGGCAGAAACAACAACTCCCTTTGGTAATTTAGGTGACCGGGGTGTATGAACACGGCGGGGGGTATGATGAAGCTCATTCTCAAGGTCTATTTTAACGTCTTCGGGAAACATACCAGCCATGCCATCGCCCTGTCTATCCATCTCTTCCGAAAGTTTGTTAATTTGCTCTTCGAGTTGTTGCGATTCACGCTCTAATTTCTCAATCGGCAGTTTCACTTCCTCTTCTTTGGCGTTGATTGCTTCGAATTGTTGATTCAACGCTTCCATATTGCTTTCGAGCTTTTTAATTGCTGGTTCAAGAGCGGCTACTTGCTTCTCAACGTCATCCAGGCTTAGTTTTTGCTTACCGTCGTTGGACAACAGCTTCTGATGTTTTTCGATCAGCATATTCCGTTGCTCCATTAGTTTGTCTTTCCGCCAATTGAGCACTTCCTGGTTACGCTGTAGTTCTTCGATTGGAAACCTGAATTTCTCCATCTGTAACTGAATAGCCTGCATTTGCTTCGACCGTTGGGCCATGAGTTGGCTTAAGCTGTCCATCTGTCGTTGACGATAGAGTCGTTGTTTGTCCAGCGAGTCCGACAGCGATTTCAAGGGTGCAAGCGAGGCAAAAGCGTCTTTGATAATGTTATTATAATTTACCTTCGCTAATCCTTCAACTGTTCCGTCGGGGCTAAGGGGTACATTTGATAAAGCCGATGCTACGATGTTACTGTAGTCAATGTGTGATAAGCCATTCGCCAACGCGCCCATGCCCTGATCAAAGGCATTATTCTTTTCGATAATGGTTAACAGAATGTCTCGGTCAGGTTGCGCAACATCGTCGAGCGAGAGTTGACCGGCCATAACCTGATCAAGTTTAGTCTGCAATTTTTGAACTCGGACTGTGGAGAGTTTATGCCCTTTCCAGATAATATGGCTGATTTTCTGATTGTCTACCATCTCATATTCCGAATTGCCATCAACTTTATGTGTGCGCGTCGATACTGGGCGCGGCCGACTTATTTTGTGTTTGGGCTTGTCCTGTTTTTGCACCGCATAGACAGATACACTCATCAGTAGCAGTGTTGCCAGAGCTAAACCCGCCAGACTGCCGTTTGAAATAAAAGGCCGCGACGGAACGCCCAGCATCCGCCGTATCCGATGCAATAATTGCTGGCGGTTAGTGGACAAAGCCATCGCGAGCGTAGGGGCTGAACGTACGTGAGCCAATCTTAATTCTTCAACATGCGCTAGTGCCTGTGCCAGAATACGACCATCGCCACCACAGGCCTTTACTGCCAGATCGTCGCAACAATGTTCACGTTCTTCACGAACCCGCGCCGACAGCCACCACAAAGCCGGATGGAAAAAATAAAGCACTTCTACTACCGACTGCAATAGGTTTACAGCATAATCGTGTCGTTTGATATGTGCCAGTTCATGGGCTAAAATAGCTTCAATCTCGCGCGTTGTCAGGTTCGTAACCAGCGCAACGGGCAATAATAAAACAGGCTTAAGCACACCCACCACCATCGGCACCGTAATGCGGGATGACTCCCGCACCTGAACTCTCGTTTGGATGGATAGCGTTGACCGAAGTTGCTCGGTGAACTGCATCCAGATGGTTGTTGAGGGCTGTATGGCAGTTTTTGTAAGCCGTTGCAGGTAAAGCCAGCCGCCCGCCAGCCGTAAGCCAAAAAGGGCTACGCCAATCAGATAAATCAGGACAAACTGACTCAAATGGTTTTCCAGAAACAATTGCATTTGTTGAGGCCATGGGAGCGTTTGCGACACGACTTGCCAGCGAATAGGCAGTATATACGCACCTGTGGAAGCAGCTTTGGGTACAAGAGTATTTGTCGTTGGGTTATAGTACCACATGAATGTTATAGCAGAAAGCAATAACTGGCTCAGCAGGGTTAGCGTGCCTATTCGGTAGCGCAACGCGCTCGATCGGTCACGCAGAAGGTGCAGGATTACCGCAACAGGTAACACCAGTGCAAACCCTTGCCAAACAGCATGGAGCAACGTCCACCCAAGGGCATTGGTAACCGGACTTGATAAGAAGTTAAGAGCGTTCATAAACGTATTGTCTGTTGGTTTAGAAAAAATCTTCAGTTAGCAAAGTCAGGTAGATTATTCCGCACGTCGGGCGTCGCTACGTCGGGTCGGTGCCATGATTGAGATCATTCAGCAATTTTTTGATTTCATCCAACTCCTCACGTGATGCTTTGTGTTGTCCCAGTACCTGCATTACTAATTTAGACGCCGATCCTCGAAACGCTGTTTCCACAAAACGATCCACTAAATTTCGCTGGGTGTCCTCTTCACTCACAATGGCTGTATAGGTGTGCGAACGGGCATCTTCGTCGCGTGATAAAAAGCCTTTTTCATGCATGATCTGCATGAGTTTTAAGGCCGTCGTATACCCAATGTCGCGGCTTTGACTCAGCTTTTCATGTACTTGTCGCACTGTGCTGGGACCGTTGAACCAAAGTATATGCAGTATTTCCAGTTCAGAATCTGTGGGCTTCATGATCTATCTACGAATAATTTCGTAGTAAACATATACGAACATTTTCGTAGTTGCAAATTTGTGAACAAAAAAGTTTCATAATAGCTTACAGTAAGGTGGCTATAAGCCGTGTGTTCATACATAAACAGTACAAACAAATTAGCCTTTGGCGACGTGGCCTTCCAGCCATGTTATAGGATATATGATAACGAATCAAGCCCTGAACCTACCGGCCCGACCAACGCGCTCTTTTATTGGAGAAACCATCGAATTGACCAGTTGGGACGATGTGAAACCGCTCTATGAGGAACTACTGGATCGCTCGATAGACAATGCTGATGAATTAAAGCAGTGGCTCATTGACCGAAGTGAACTGGAATCATATCTGTCTGAAAATTTTGCGTGGCGATACATTCGCATGACCTGCGATACAGCCAACGAGAAATTGGTTGATCAGCTAAATTTCTTCATTGCTGAAATCCAACCAGCCATGGCCACCTACGGCAATGACCTCGACCTAAAAGCCGTAAACAGCCCTTTTTTGAGTCAATTAACCGATGATGGCTACGATGTGATGGTCCGGGGCGTGAAGAAAGCGATCGAGATATATAGGGACGAAAATATTCCCCTGCAAACAGAGCTTCAAACCGAAGAGCGCAAGTACGGGGCCATTGTTGGGGCCATGACGGTGCAATTGGATGGCCGTGAAATGACCTTGCCCGAAGCCAGCGACCGACTACAATCAACCGACCGGGCCGTTCGTGAAGAAGCCTGGCGCAAAATCTGGGAGCGACGCTATCAGGATCATGAAACACTTGACCAGTTGTTTGATCGACTGCGCGATTTACGGCACCAGATAGCCGTGAATGCTGGGTTTGCCAACTTTCGGGATTATTCATTTGCGGCCCTAGGTCGATTCGATTACACGCCCGAAGACTGTTTTAATTTCCATGAATCGGTAGCTGAGGCCGTTGTGCCTTTCGTGAACAAACTCGCTGAGGAGCGCAAGCAGAAGTTGTCGCAGTTCGACGTTTCGGTAAAGCAATTACGCCCCTGGGATGCTAAAGTCGATGTGGAAGGACGCCCGGCGCTGAAGCCGTTTGCCACCGGAAACGAACTTCTCGAAAAAGCGATCACCTGCTTTGATCGACTCGATAAAGAATTAGGGGATGATTTGCGAATCATGCGGGCCATGGGTCACCTCGATCTGGAGTCCCGAAAGGGGAAAGCCCCCGGCGGGTACAATTATCCGCTCGAAGAAATTGGGGTGCCGTTCATTTTTATGAATGCCACCTCCAGCCTGAGAGACCTGGTAACGATGGTACACGAAGGCGGCCATGCCGTTCACTCCTTCCTGACCCGCGATTTAGCCTTAAAGGCATTTCGTAATCCGCCAATGGAAGTCGCCGAACTGGCGTCGATGAGTATGGAATTACTATCGATGGATCATTGGGATGTGTTTTTTGAAAACCCGGATGAGCTGCGCCGGGCCAAACTTCAGCATCTCGAATCTATAATTGAAACATTACCCTGGGTGGCTACGATTGATAAATTCCAGCACTGGATTTATGAGCATCCTACCCATACCGACGCCGAACGCCGGGAGAACTGGCTCCGTATTTATAATCAGTTTGCTGATTCCATAACCAATTGGGACGGGTTCGCCTTTTACCAGGAATACCTGTGGCAACGGCAGTTGCATCTTTATGAAGTGCCTTTTTACTACATCGAATATGGCATCGCTCAACTGGGCGCTATCGGTGTTTGGCGTAATTACAGACACGATCCAAAAGCCGGTTTGGCAGGATACAAAAAAGCGTTGAGTTTGGGTTATAAAGCACCCATCAGTGAGATTTACGCAGCCGCCAATGTACCCTTTGATTTTTCCCATGATCACATACAGGAGTTAATGGACTTTGTTTGGCGTGAGATTGAAACGTTAAAACGTGTTGACGTATAAGAAGTGAGCCTTCTTGTTTGGAAACCTAAGTGGTCTGACCTATTTTTGCCGAATCAATTCGTAATCAAGTGGCTATGAAACGCGTACTAAGCATAGGTTTGTTGGCTGTAGCGGCCTTATCGCTGGCATCCTGCGACTATCAAAAATATAACTCTGTTCGCCAGAACGACTACCGGGTCGACGATTACCGGGCAGACTATCGGGCGGGCGATCCAGAAGTGTATGGAGCTGGCAGAGATTCTGCTGCTGTACAATCAAAATATAAATACACGCCAAATCCGGATTTGGATGCACGGACCCAAAAAATCCGTGAAAGACTATTTGGTGCTGGTACGTCAGGACAGGGAGCCTAAGCTTTCCGGACGACATAAAACGACAGCGATGAATCAGCGTTTATGCGCCAATTCATCGCTGTCGTTTTATTTGCCCACTCACTAAAAAGCACTGATTGTTGGCGAGACTGAAGTAACCAAAAGGAATGTAAGTCTGATTTTTTCCGTTACTTTGTTCTGTTGAACAAGTTGAGAAGTAGCATTATTTGGTTAGGGAAACCCCACTACGCATAAAAATAGATATGAAAATTGCATTAGTTACAGGATCTGCTGGTTTGATAGGTAGTGAAGCTGTTGCCTTCTTTGCCGATAAATTCGACCTGATCATTGGTATTGACAACAACATGCGGCAATACTTCTTTGGCGCCGATGGGTCAACGGAATGGAACCGCAATCGACTGGCCGACACCTATACTAATTATCACCATCGACCCGCTGATATTCGGGAAGTAGCCCAACTGGAAACGATTTTTCGCGAATTCGGCACAGATATTAAATTAGTACTGCATACAGCGGCTCAACCAAGTCATGACTGGGCTGCTCGTGAGCCATTTACCGATTTTGGCGTCAATGCTGTTGGAACGCTGAACATGCTGGAAATGACTCGCCTGCATTGCCCGGAAGCGGTGTTCATTTTTACGTCTACAAACAAAGTGTACGGCGATAATCCCAATTTTCTGCCACTTATTGAAACCGAAACGCGCTGGGAAATAGATCAAAACCATCCTTATTTCGAAAATGGTATCGACGAGCACATGAGTCTTGACCATACCAAGCACTCAGTTTTTGGTGCTTCAAAAGTAGCTGCAGATATCATGGTACAGGAATATGGCCGTTACTTCGGTATGAATACAGGTGTGTTCCGTGGTGGTTGCCTTACAGGACCTAATCACTCGGGTGCCCAATTGCATGGATTTCTTTCGTATCTGATGAAATGCG
>CAXTJJ010000161.1:0-11145 GCA_964244155.1 uncultured Spirosoma sp. | reverse complement strand
ACGCCGCCGTTGTCGGGCACGGCGGTGGCCATCGCTTCGGTTTCTTTACTTTCGGCAAAGAGCCCCAGGTTATTTTTCAGCCATTCGATGGTGGCCCCGCAGGTCACGATAACCCCTTCGAGAGCATAGTCCACCCGCTCTTCGGTACTCCAGCAGATGGTCGACACCATGCCGTGATCGGACGATTTCAGGGTCGAGCCGATGTTCATGATAATCGAACAGCCCGTTCCAAGGGTTGCTTTGGCCGTGCCTGGCGTGAAACAACCTTCGCCAAAGGCGGCCGCGTGCGAATCACCAATCATGGCCGTTAGCTGCACGGCGTGATCGAATAAACCGTTAAAGGTCGATTCACCAAAGAAAGCAGCCGAGGGTCTGGGAACCGGAAGATTCAAGTTGGACAGTCCAAACGCGGCCAGTAATTCCTGATCCCACAACAAGGTTTGCAGGTTAAAAAACAGGGTGCGCGACGCGTTGGTGTAATCCGTAAAATAGCTGGTTCCGTTAGTCAATTTATAGAGCAGCCAGGTATCTACCGTACCAAAATAAGCTACCCCCCCATCAATCGCCTGTCGAATGGATTCAACGTTATCGTACAACCAGATCAGCTTGGTTCCGGAAAAATACGGGTCGATAAACAGGCCCGTTTTCGCCCGGACCATCGGCTCCAGCCCCTGCTCCTTGAGTCGTTCGCAGACGGCAATCGAGCGTTTACACTGCCAGACAACGGCATTATAGAGAGGCTCGCCCGACCGGTTCCAGATAACAAAGGTTTCGCGCTGGTTCGAAATGCCACACACGGCAATGTCGTGCAGACTCCCTCCTTCGGCAGCAAAGCCACCAATGCACTTCCCCACCGAGGTGAGTACATTCCGATAAATGTCATCGGGTTCCTGCTCCACAAACCCATCGCAGTAGTAATGGGTTTTCAGGGGCTCAGATGCGCGGGCAACGACCTGACCATCTTCATCGAACAGTAAGGTTTTGGTGCTGCTGGTGCCCTGGTCGATGGCCAGAATATAGGATCGTGCCATGAAACTATTCGCTTTTTGAGTTTGATTTATCAATGATGACGGCCAGCAAAATCACCAGCCCTTTGACCACCTGCTGCCAGAACGGCGAGACGTTGAGCAACACCAGCCCATTGTTCAACACGCCGATAATAATGGCTCCCTGCACGGTGCCAAGGATACTTCCCCGCCCACCCGACAGGGATGTTCCGCCAATGACCACGGCGGCAATCGAGTCCAGTTCGTAGCTGGTTCCAGCATTCGGCTGGGCTGAATCCAGCCGGGCGGTCACTAATAAACCACCCACGGCAGCCAAAGCTCCGGCAATGCTGTACACGGCTATTTTTATCCGGTTGATGTTCACACCCGACAGCCGGGCTGCGCTTTCGCTGCCGCCAATGGCGTAGATGTAGCGTCCCAGTCGGGTTTTGTTCGTGACCAGCACGGCAATGGCTACCAGTATACCCGATACCCAAACCGGCACCGGAATTCCCAATAGCCAGCCCGTACCCAGATAGGCGAATGAATCGCCCAGCCCGGTAATGGGAAAGCCTTCTGTCCAGAGCATGGTCAGGCCGCGAGCAATGGTCAGCATCGCCAGCGTAGCCACAAAAGGGGGTAGTTTGAAGCGCGTAATGGCCCACCCGTTGAACCAGCCCAGGCCGGTGCCCGTTACGAGACCCGCCAGCATAGCCCCCATGAGGGTAAATCCAATGTATAAATTCTGACTGGGTAATTGAATTCCATTTCGAAGTAAGCCCGCAGCAATCGCCCCCGACAGTGCCAGCACCGAACCAACGGACAGATCAATACCAGCCGTAAGTACCACAAGCGTCATACCCGTGGAGATACAGACGTTGACGGAAATCTGCCGCAACACATTCCAGAAATTGGCAACGGTCAAAAATTTGTCGGATAGCAGACTGATACCCAGGCAAAGGATAAACAGAGCAATCAGCGACTGAAAGCGGGTTAAATAAGGCCGGTAGGTTTGCCAGGATAGCTGCATTCGATTTAGGAGAACGGTTTACGGTTTGTGGTATGCGGTTTACGGTATTTGGTTTTTGGCATAAGGTTGGCTGACGCGTAAGCCAGGATGCGTCAGCCAACCGAATACTGTAAACCGTATACCCATTACCGTAACCTATGTAGAAATTGCGGCTTTGAGAATCGAGTCTTCCGACGCATCCTGTACGGCCATTTCGGCGGTTAACACACCTTCGCACAGGACAAGGATACGGTCGGAAATCGCCAGAATTTCGGGCAGTTCGGACGAAACGACCAGAATACCCATACCCTCGTCGGCGAGTTGTAAAATGAGTTTATAGATTTCGTTTTTAGCGTTGACATCAATGCCCCGTGTGGGTTCATCGAGCATCAATAATTTCGGATGTGTTGCCAGCCATTTCGACAGCACAATCTTCTGCTGATTACCCCCGCTCAGGTTTTTGGCCGTCTGTTTCTCGGAAGGGGTTTTGATCTGTAAGTCAGCGATGTATTTCTTGGCCAGCGTCGACTCTTTTTGCTGACTCAGGAAACCAGCCCGTTCAACAGCCGCCAGGGCCGTTAAGCTGATGTTCGTTTGCACATCCATTCCCAGAACCAGCCCGTCTTTTTTTCGATCTTCCGGCACCAGGGCCAGACCCGCGCGTATGGCATCGGCAGGGTCATGAAACTTAACAATTTCATTATCAATAGAAACTTTGCCACTGGCCCGTTTGGGGTGCAGACCAAATAACGTTTCCAACAACTCCGTTCTACCCGCACCCATTAGTCCGAACATACCTACTACTTCGCCCCGTCCAACGGTAAATGATATGTTTTTCAGTTGGTTCTCCTGCACATGTACCGGGTGTTTGAGACACAAGTTTTCAACCGAAAGAAGCGGTTTGTTAACCCGTTTTGCCCACTGTTGCCGAATGCCGGTGAGATCCCGGCCAACCATTTTACGAATGAGTGTATCGTGGTCGATACCGGCCATAGTACCTGACTCAATCGACTTTCCGTCACGCAGCACATCGTAGCGGTCGGCAATCGTAAACAGTTCGTCCAGTTTGTGAGAGATGTAGACAATTGCCTTGTTCTCCGCCCGCAAATCGTTGATAATCCCGAATAGAACCGCCACTTCACTCTCACTGATTGCCGACGTAGGCTCATCCATAATAATCACCTGCGACTCAACCGCCCGGCTTCCTGGAAGTAACGCTTTAGCGATCTCAACGACCTGCTGCTGACCAACTTTCAAGTCAACCACCAGGGTATCGGGGTCAACGGTAAGCTTAAGTTTTTCGAGCAGTTCACGGCTTTGCAGGCGCATGGCTTTCTGGTCGAGGGTGCCCCAGCGGGTTGTAATTTCGCGGCCCAGAAAGATGTTTTCCTGTATGCTCAGGTAGGGAATCAGGTTGAGTTCCTGATGGATGATGGCAATGCCACAGGCCTGTGCATCCCGGATGGAGTTGAACCGAACGGGGTTCCCGTTTAGGCGAATTTGCCCCTCGTAGTCAGAATACACCCCCGACAGGATTTTCATCAATGTCGATTTCCCGGCCCCGTTTTCGCCAATCACAGCCGTCACCTGCCCGGCCGGAAATTCAAGGCAAACCTTGTCTAAGGCCATTACGCCCGTAAATCGTTTGGTGATATTTTCTGCTACTAACATGGTCGGGGGAAAATGGAACACAGATGACACTGATTTTACTGATTTACTAAGATTTTATCAGTGTGAATCAGCAAAATCAGTGTCATCTGTGTTCTATAATTTTATCGGGATCACTTCGAGATTTTCCAGGTGCAGGTGTTCCTTATTGAGTTCGATCGCTCCGACAAATTTCACCTTGTCACCTACTTTCGCACTGGCTTTAAAAGGTGGTACCACCTTCGTTCGGATGATGGCGTCGATTTCTGCCGAGACGTTGTTCAGGTCGTTTGTATTGTCAAAATCGGTGATCTTGATCAGGCCGGAAGCATCGCGGGCGGCATTGCCAAAAATGTATTCAGTCGCCAGCCGCACAGCCTCCCCGGAGGGTAATGAAACCGTTACATCATTTGGGCCAATGTCGGTAATGACCCCTTCGCCTTTCACGAGAAAATAGCGAATGTTACCGATGCCCAGAGCGTGCGAATAGGTACCGAATGCCTTTTCCGGGTCAGTTTTCAATTGCGCCAGAAGCGAACTAAAGTCGGGGGCTTTGGGTGCTTCTGGCAGCAATTTCGACGTCCAGAAGCTTTGTGCGTAGGCGTTTGCATTGAATTTTTGATTCGCATTTGAGCCGCTAGTCGCCTTTACATCGTCCAGTTTTTTAAAGTAAACGGAATTGTAGGCAACGATGCCCAGCAACACCAGCAGTCCGGCGTATTTCAGGCTGTTTCTGGACATGGTCTAGCGTTTTTTAGGGGTTGCGTAATCCTTGATCGTTTCCTGATCGACTAACTCAACGGCCACCGGCACTTTCTGGGCGAAGTCCCGTTTGCCTTTAAAGTAATCATCGGCAAATTGAGCGGCCGCTCTAGCCATCATTTGAGGTGCTTGTAAACCTGTAGCCTTTATTTTGCCATCCCGAATGGAATTCATCACATCATCGGCCCCATCGAAACCATATACACCAACCTCTTTAGCCTTACCAGCGGCTACCAACGCCTGATACGCTCCCATCGCCATTGCGTCATTTCCACAAAAGACTGCGTTGATGTTCGGATGGGCCTGGAGAATAGACTCCAGCACATCCAGTGCCTTATTTCGGTCAAAATCGGCGCTTTGCTGGGCTACCATTTTCAGGTCCGAATAACGGTCCACGACACTGTGAAAGCCTTTCGAGCGGTTCCAGGTGTTGTTATCGCCAACAAGTCCTAGTATTTCGACGTAGTCCCCTTTCTGGTGTAAATCCTGAACGAATTCTTTTCCAAGCGCCACACAGCCCGAATAATTATCGGACAGTATCTGCGACGTAGCTGCCTTCGTTGAGTTCACTTCGCGATCCATGCAGAACACAGGAATCCCCGCTTCTTTAGCCTTCATGACATTGACGATAGACCCATCGGAATCGGTCGGGTTGAGCAAAATGGCATCGAAGCCCGACACGATGGCGTTCTCAAAGTGATCCGCTTCCAGGGCCGTGTTGTTCTGGGAATCAAACAGTTTGGTTTCATACCCCAGTGCTTTCGCCTGTGCTGCAGCCGTTTCGCCCAGCACCACAAACCAGGGATTGTTGAGCGTTGATATGATCACCGCTACTTTTTTGGGCTGGTTTGTGCCGGATTTGTTTGTGCAGCTTCCGACCAGAAGAATCAGCAGACAGAAATAGTATTTTTTCATAGGCAGTATGGAACCGCATCGGCGGCCCGGATAGATTATTATGATTGTTATGATAAAAAATGATCTTAATGAATCATAACAATCATAAAATCTGTCCGGGCCGCCGATGCGGTTCTATCAATTTTAACGCCTGTTGTGCAATCCCGTTCTCCGACAAACCGTAGTGATTAAATATCTCAACCTGCGAACCCGTAACCGTATATTCATCAGGAATGGCCATGATATTGAACCGGTTACGAAAGCCATGCTGCATCAGAAACGAGGCACAGGCTTCACCCAATCCACCAAACACGCTGTGTTCTTCGACGGTCAGAATCGGGCAACCTTTGGCGGCTACGGTTGCCAACAATTCGTAATCCAGCGGTTTGATCGTGTGCATACTGATGACCGTTGCCTGTATACCCTGCACGGCTTCCAGTTGGCGGGCCGCCTGCAAAGCCGGATACACCGTTTCGCCTGTAGCGATTAGTACCAGATCATCACCCTCGTTCACGACACGACCTTTCCCAAATTCAAATTGTGTATTCTCTTCTGATAAGAGCGGCATCGGCTTCTTACCAAATCGAAGATAAATGGGATGCTCCAGCTCAGCCGCCAGCCGAATGGCCTGCTCGGTCTCGAAATTATCAGCAGGGGCCACAATGATCAGGTTATGCACCGCCCGTAAAGCCGCAAAGTCATGCAGGCTGTGGTGCGTAGAACCCAACGCGCCGTAACTCACCCCCGCGCTGATGCCAACGAGTTTTACCGGATTATTGGAATAAGCCACGTCCGTTTTGATCTGCTCGAATGAGCGGGCCGTTAGAAAGCAGGCAGGCGACACGGCAAAGACTTTCTTGCCCGTAGAGGCAAGGCCAGCTGCGACACCCACTAAATTCTGTTCGGCAATCCCGATTTCGACTAGCTGTTTTGGAAACTTTTGTCCAAACGGCACCAGCTTCCCCGACCCCCGCGAATCGCTGGTCACGGCCAGAATCTGCCGATCGCTGGCGGCTAACTCCTGTAGTGTGTTCGAAAAGACATCCAGGTTGGCCAGGGCTTTTTTATCGACTACTGTACTTACTTCTCCCATGATTGTATTGGTTGACTGACTTTTCCCTGCCGTTCACTCCCGGCTAAAGCAGCAGAATGAACAGGTTAAGGATTGATCAGTTCTAATTTGGCGAAAAAGTCAGCAAACATTAGGTTCGTGTCCAGGTGCGTGTACACCCGTATTGGCCTGCCTGTGTGGCTATACGTATAAGTTCCGGCCTGATTGATGCGGGGTGCCTGCCGAATAACATAATCGCTTGACGAAGGGTCTGACTCAAACGACGACTGAAGGGCCGTGAGCAGCACCAGCGGGCTGTCGCCCAGGATGTAGGTTTCGCCAATATTGATAAACCGCTGAATACGAGCCATTAACGTCTCCAGTGTTCCACTCAAGTAAGCCCCAACCTTACCACGTGGCTTCACTTTAGTCAGCAGTTGAGCATAGGAAAGCAGGCATTGCCGGTACACGTTTCGGGGTATTTGCCACATAGCCAGGGACGACCGGTTAAAGACCGCCCTGGCAGCCGCCTGGTCGATGTTCAGGTTGTACTCAACTTCCGAATAACCCGGTGGCGGAAGGGCCAGATCACTATATTCTGCACCACCAATCCAGATGACAGTCAGCTTGTTGGCAATCTGCGGATTGGTCAGCGCGGCCGATGCGATCTCTGTAAGCCCAGCCCCGCAAACCACATAAAGGGGTGTTTTTGTGTCGGTGCGTAAGGCTTCCTGAATGATGAAGTTGACGGCTTCGTTTTTTACGGGCGTACTGTCATTCACCATCGCGGTATTCGAACCCGCAAAGACGGGGATGTTCTTCGTCACGTTCATCAACTGTATCACTTCCCGCGCTTTTTTGGCTGCATTTTCGGCCTGCGTTTTCGAGGGGTCAAATCCGTCACGCGCATTCAAATGGGAGCCGATGATTGCCCGGATCTCCACCGAGGGTGACATGAGCAAATGGGCCAGTTGGAACAGACCATCGGGGTCTCCGCTAAAATCGTTATCCACGATGACGCGCATACGAGGTTCCACAGCCAGCAATCCCTTCGATTGTCCGAGTGCAGCGAACGACGTTGTTAGGCAAAGGAGCAGACTCAGCCAATAGTGTATTTGTATGGGTTGTTTAGCCTTTATCATTTTTATACGGGTAGCGATTCGGTCGTTAATTCTGCTAGTGCCTGTTCGTACTGTTCTTTGTTAGGTACGCCGTGGTGCCATTTTAACTGGTTTTCCATGTAGCTCACCCCCTTACCTTTTACGGTATTGGCAATGAGCAGACTGGGTTTTCCCGGTTCAAAAGGCAGTGCATCAAAAGCCTCGGTTAACGCCTGAAAATCGTGCCCGTCAACCTGACGGACGGCCCAGCCGAAGGCTTCGAACTTCTTGTCGAGGGGATCGGTGCTGCACACGTCGGCCGTTGAACCGGAGATTTGCAGGGTGTTCTTATCGACTATGGCGCAGAGGTTATCGAGTTTATAATGAGCCGCTAACAGGGCAGCTTCCCAGTTCGAGCCTTCGGGCAATTCGCCGTCGCCCATGAGCGTAAAAACCCGAAACGGCAGCTCATCCAGTTTGGCCGAAATGGCCATCCCTACGCTGAGTGGCAGTCCGTGCCCCAGCGAGCCGGTATTCTGTTCGACCCCGGCCACTTTTTTTGTCGGGTGCCCAATGTAATGCGACTTGTACTGGCAAAGCGTTTCCAAATCCGATTCCGGGAAAAATCCCTGATCGGCCAGCACCACATAGAGCGCTTCGACCGTGTGGCCCTTGCTCTGAATGTAGCGGTCGCGGGTGGGTGATTTCGCTGTTTCGGGACTGACGTTCAGTACGTTATTATAGAGCACATTCAGAATGTCTATACACGATAAACTCCCCCCTGTATGCCCGGCGTTGGCCCCCACAATATACTTGAGAATATTTCGTCGGTACTGCGCCGATTTCTGAGCTAATTCACTGACTGTCATTACCATTCGTTTATTGTTTGGGTTTCAGAAAACCCTGTTGCATCATCCATTCACCGAAACGCTCGATCCAGGTATCTGTGGGTATATTCTGTTTATTCATGCCGAAGCCGTGCCCACCTTTGGCATACAAATGCATCTCGACGGGACGCCTGGCGGCAAGCCATTTACTATACAGGTCAACACTATGGGGAGCCAGATTCAACTGATCGTCGGATGCGCAGGCAATAAACATCGGCGGTGCATCGGCCCGTACTTCGCCTTGCAACGAAGCGGGCATATACGCATAAATCGGTGCTACAAAATCAGGCCGATTCGCTGCGGTGTAGTTGAACGCCGACGAAGCCGTTACCGTACCACCCGCCGAAAAACCAATAATGCCAATCCGATCCGGGGCTAGTTTAAACTCAGCTGCATGATTCCGAACATAGGCAATGGCCGCTTTACCATCGGCAATAACCAGCGGAATGGTCGCTTTATTCTCGGCATCCCATTCGGCTTTACGCGGGCCGTTCATACCCGCCATCATATCGGCAAACGGATCGTCGGTGTTAATGTGAGCCGTTCGGTATTTCAACACGAACGCAGTGACCCCTTTTTTGGCCAGCCACGCAGCGACATCATTCCCTTCATTATCAATCGACAGGAAGTGGAAACCACCGCCCGGACAGACAATGACAGACGTACCATTGGCGACGGCAGGGTCGGCCGGAAACACCGTAAGTGTCGGATTGACAACGTTAAACACCGTCATCAGCTTAATGGCGTTTTTATTGTTCTTTTTCTCCTGCCAGTTCCAGGTTTCGGAACCGGGTGCCGGGCCATCGTACAGTCTAATTTCCTTGTTTTGTGCCTGAGCTATGCCCGACAACAAGACTAAAAAGAGAAAGATTTTTTTCATAAAAAGTCCGATTTAGGATTGATGATCATACACGTCCCAGCCCATATAATTCTGCATGGCTTCTTTGAGCACCCCGGCAGTTTTAGAGGCATTCATGACCACATGGTGTTCAAAGCCGTTTTTGCAGACATACTGCATTAATCCCTGAAGGTTACCAATCTGCGCTACCGCTCGGTTGCCAAAGGTGTTCAGGGCATCGTCCGTCAGCGCACCCTCACCGATATACGCTTTCATAATGCCTTTCGGGTCGTCGGTGCTGATACGCCCAAACGTGAGGGGAGATGCGGGTGTGCGACCGGCCAGAGCGCCGTAGGTATTTTCTTCGCCAACGGAAGTCCCCAGGATAGGCGCGGTGCTGATTTCAATATCCGGCAGAAACGATTTTGCCCAGTTGCCGCAATGGAACAGTACGCACTTGTTCTCATCGTCGGCGTAGTTGTTGTTCCAGTCGACCAGCGCACTTGGCGAGCCCGAAGCCAGTTGCATGGCATACATGCTCAACGTACCTGTAACGTCAACTTCGCAGGCGCTGGGTAACATATTTTCGCTCATGATGCTCATACTCGTGCAGACATTACAGCCATAGTTTTGCTGCAAGGATGTCCAGCATTGAATGGCCGTGGCATCCAGGGCATGTTCCAGCATAAAGTCGTTCAGCACCACATCCAGCTTGGCAATCTGCACCAGCTTGTCGTCGGGCGTGCGGCCCGTTGGCGTGTACGCCTTGATGGCGTCGAGTCGATTTTTGACCGATTGATCATTGGCAGTCAGCTTGTTGGCGTTGCCCAGAACCTGCGACAGATCAACGGTCACGACCGAAATACCGTTGCGCTGAAGAATTTTTTCACTGTACCGAACCGTATTGAATCCGCCCGGACGAGCGCCAATGGCCCCAATCCGAACATTACGTAGGCCTTTAACGACCCGGCAAACGCCCATAAAATTCACCAGATCCGTATGGAAACTCGGATCGGACGGATGCACGACGTGTTTTGTGGTCAGCATATATTTTATCCCGAACTGGTAGAAATTATTGCAGACCGAAATTTTACCACACCAAGCATCCCGCCGACGGGCAACGTCGAGCCGGTTCAAATCGTCGGGATACGCCTGCACTAGTACGGGCACATCCAGACGAGCCAGTTTCAGCGTTTCGGCGATCCCTTTCTCATCGCCAAAATTGGGCAGCACGACCAGAACGCCCATGATCTCATCGGCGTGTTTTCGAAACAGTTCAGCGCATTTCTGCGCTTCCTGAAACGTTTCTACCCCACCCAGTTTTGTGGTCGACTCATCGAGCATGATCGGTTTGATGCCTGCTTTCTGGAAAGCTTCCATCAAATCGGCCCGGCACTCGCCGACAAGTTTGTCCGGAAAAAAATCGCGGTTACCAATGATGACGCCTACCGTGATAGGGCCAGTCGCTTTTACATTCATACCTAATTAGCTCGCTATAATCAATTCAATTTCATTGTCGTGAAATACCTGTTTGTGCTTCTCCTCAATGCCCGCATCGGTAATGATGTAGTTAATGAGCGACAGGGCACCCAGACTGGCAAAGGCACTCTTACCAATTTTGGTCGAATCGGCGACCAGGTAGGTGGTGTCGGCCGCGTCGATCATGGCTTTTTTTACCACGATGTCACTGATACTAGGGTATGTCAGGCCCGATTTAAGCGATATACCGGCCGTGGCCAGAAACAGCTTTTGTACATTCAGTCCTCTAAAAAAATCGGCGGCTTTCTGTCCCGTCAGGGATAAGGTTGGCGGTTTGAATTCGCCCCCGGTCATAATCACTTCAATGCCGGGTTCGGCCCCCAAAATCAGGGCGATGTTCAGCGCATTGGTGATCACGGTCAGGTTTTTATAGCCTCGTAGCTTCTTGGCAATTTCTGTGGTCGTGGAGCCCGAATCGAGAATGATCGTATC
>CAXTJJ010000160.1:0-11166 GCA_964244155.1 uncultured Spirosoma sp. | reverse complement strand
ACTTGATTCCCGACCAGCCCTCTCCCACCGACCCAAATGCAAAAGGAGTCGGGAACGACCGTAACTACACTTGCTATGAACATTATGTGCATGGACTCTGGCGGCTTTTCAAGCATCATAGCGACTTATTCAACGGACGGGAAACCTACCTGAACGAGGCTACAGAGTGCTCCTATGACGGTGGTCAAACCTGGTTGAAGTACAACGCGAATCAGATAAAAACGCACGATGTACCCTTTGTAAGGGCCATTATCAATGGCGATCAGATTCTGATCGCTGCGACCAAAGCCTATGCTCCATCGAATCAAACGAATAAAGTGATGATGCGCTATGTGCAGAATGGCTATTCGTTTTACACTACCGTAACACTGAAAGGCGACGAAATTTACCTCGGTCGGGCTACCATGAATCGGGGAGATAAATCGTAATCAGCTAACTGGCAAGCCTGTACAGAAATAGTTACTTATCAATTAGTTATTAACAACACCCACCGTTCATCACTTATCTTTTTACATGAATCTAGGCATCGAAATAGGCGGAACAAAGTTGCAGCTAGTAACGGACGATGGAAGTGGCAGGATCGGTCGGCGTTTCCGGTATGCTGTTGACCCCGATAAGGCAGCCGAGGGCATTCTAGCGCAGATTGCAGCCACCATCCGGCAACTCCCCGAACTACCTGAAGCTATCGGTGTGGGCTTCGGTGGACCAGTTGACTGGCAAACGGGCCGTATTGCTACCTCGCACCAAATCGGTGGCTGGGCCGGTTTTGATCTGGCAAGCTGGCTTCGTGAGCAAGTGCCGGGTGCACTTGTACATGTTGAGAATGACGCCAATACAGCTGCCCTTGGCGAAGCACGGCAAGGAGTAGCCACCGGATTTAAGCATGTTTTTTACGTTACACTCGGGAGTGGTGTAGGTGGTGGAATGGTCATTGATCGGCAGCTTTACCACGGAGCGATGCCCGGCGAAGCTGAAATTGGCCATTTGTGGCTTGTGCCGCCAAGCGAACAGACCGATGGAACATCCATGCCTGGACAAACAATAGAGCAAACGGTATCGGGATGGGCGGTGGATCAGCAGATTCGGGATCTTCTGCCCCAACTGACCGACGACTCAGCGTTGAAAATAGCTGTGCAGCAAGCCCATGCTTTGGGCTCTGTTGGCAAAGAGGCTCGTTTTCTGCATCCGGCTTATGAAGCCAGCGACCCTGTTGCCAGGATGTTGATCGAACAAATCGGTACCGTACTGGCGCTGGGCCTGTCGCACGTTACCCATTTGTTTCACCCGGATGCCATTGTGCTGGGCGGAGGTCTATCGCTTATTGGCGAACCGTTGCGAGCGGCTGTTCGGCAGGCATTACCTCGTTTTATCATGAAATCATTCCAACCGGCACCGTTGGTATTACTTGCTAAGCTAGGCGAAGATGCAGTGCCCGTCGGCGCATTGGCCTTGGTTAGCAACAGTATATAGTTTCAGGTAGGCGGTTTCTGGTTCACAGTTGCTCCTCACCGTGTTTGTGCCACCGTAAACCGATAACCGAGTACCAAATTCCTACATCCATGAACCAGACATATTTCCAGAATTACATCGACCGGCAAAAAGCGGCTTATGACACCATCCCCATCGACCGGGTTGAGCACCTGATTAACCTTATCAAAAAATGCTGGGAAGAGGACCGTCAGTTATTTGCTTTCGGAAACGGCGGAAGTGCCTCCAATGTATCGCATTTCATTACAGACCTTGGCAAAAGCGCATCGGATAAAATGGGCCGACGCTTCCACTGCATGTCACTCAACGAAAATGTTTCGTGGATCACCGCTCTCGGTAATGATTATGCCTATGAGGACGTTTATATGCGGCAACTTCAGAATTACGCTCGGCCCGGCGATCTGGTACTGACACTAAGCGTGAGTGGCAACTCACCCAATGTAGTAAAAGCGATAAAATGGGCTAATGAGAACGGGTTGACGACCATAGCCCTTGTTGGTGGGAAACGCGGTCAACTAGCCGACCTCGCGCATGAATCAATCGTTATTCAGGATGAACATTATGGCCGCGTAGAAGACGCCCAGATGACCATCTGCCACATGTTGTGCTACGGGTTTATTGAGAGTAAGTCGGTAAGTCAGTAAGTCGGTAAGTCAGTAAGTGGCTGACGCGAGAGTGTTGCTTTCGCGTCAGCCACTTACTGACTTACCGACTTACTGACTTACTGACTTACTAACTTACCGACTACATCAACTATACCGATCATTCCGCCAGGGATAGGCCGTGTTGGAGTAACCGCGTTCTTCCCAAAAACCGAGTTGATTTTTAGTTAAAAATTCAATCCGTTTAATCCATTTCGACCCCTTCCAGGCATAAAGTTGGGGGGTTATCATGCGCAGTGGTCCGCCATGTTCACGAGTCAGGGGTTTGCCATCGGCGGTATGAACGAGCAGTACATCGGGTTTTAGAGCCTCTTCGAGTGCCACATTGGTGCAGTATCCATCATAACCATAACACATGACATGGGTAGCTGAACCTTTGGGATCAACTAAAGCAGCCAAGTCCATAAACCGAACCCCTACCCACGGAACGTTAAGCCGCGACCATGTGGTGACGCAATGAAAATCGCTGGTATCTTCCACCTGCGGCAGTTCCATTAAATCCTCCCATTTAAGCCGAACAGGATGGTTGACTTCACCATCAATATTCAGTTGCCACTTGTCGAGCGGAATACTGGGCTGGTAACCCAGATCCAGCACCGGCCACTTCGTGGTAACGGTTTGCCCAACCGGCACAGCGGGCATACCATGCCGATTGGCGGGGCCGGTTCCACGAGGCTTTTCCGGTCCGTCGATATGGTCTGACAATGAAGGCGTCTGAGCCATTTTCTCCTCAAACCGACGCTTGAGTTTCATGCGGGCCTCAATGATTTTATCCGTCTTTTCGTTAGCGTCCATTGTATGCCATTGGGGGAATGATAGCCATTTTTCTACTATAAACCGTAATTTTTATCTTGTAGTTTTAATGAAGAGAAAAACTAATAAGCTATCACTCTGCGAGTATGTCCAGTGCCAAATACAGTCAAATTTCCCAAAAGCATTGTGGAGTAATGACCTATTTACGACACGCGCACATAACTTCCCAGAAGCTTTACTTCGGCGGAGTGGTGGTTCAGGATTTCGTACAAATCGGGATCGTTGGCGTGCCCTTCGCATTCCAATAGAAACCAGTACCGGAAGGTAGCCCCATCACGCAATGGGCGGCTTTCTATTTTAGTCAGATTGATGTTACGCGTATTAAACTCCTGTAGAAATTCAGCCAACACCCCCGGCGACTGGGTATTTGGCAAGCGAGCAATCAGCGTAGTTTTGTCATGACCACTAGGCTGATTCACAAAATCTTTGGCCAGAATCAGGAAGCGCGTCCGGTTCAGGTCACTATCTTCAATGTTGTCGAAAAGAACAGGCACATCAAATAACTTGGCCGCGATGTTTGAGCAAACGGCCGCTGCATTTGGCTGCTGAGCCGCCAGTTTGGCCGCTTTGGATGTTGACTCGACCGGCACTAATTCGGCCTTGAGTCCATCGAAATAATCGTTCAGGAAACGACTACATTGCCGAAATGCAATGTCTTTAGAATAAATATGTGTGATCTCGGCTAAGCTTTCAGCTTTGGTAGCAAAGGTAAAATGCACCGGAATCTGAACCTCAGCTGCAATACGCAGGTCTTTTTCGAGCAGCAAATCAATAGCCTCTTCAACAACCCCTTCCTGATTATTTTCGATGGGTACAACGCCAAATCGAACGCGTCCTGTTTCAACACTTTCAAATACAGAACGAATAGTCGGTAACGCCATGTAGGCACTCATCGCCCCAAATCGGCTTTCGGCGGCCTGGTGTGTAAAGCTGCCTTCAGGGCCGAGGTAGGCGACTCGTTCGGGCAGTTCGAGGTTACGGGAAACGGCAAAAATTTCCAGAAAAATAGCCTCGATCGCTGGTCGGTTCAAAAGACCGTTATTTTGCTCATGAAGCCGGTCCAGAATCTGCTTTTCGCGTTCTGGCCGGTAAATAACCGTATTCGTTGTACGCTTCAGATCACCCACCTTGCGTACGAGTTCCATTCGTTGGTTAAGCAACGTAAGCAATTGGTCGTCGAGGGCGTCGATGTCGTTACGGAGAGACTCTAAGGTCATAAAAAAAGTCAGTAAATCGGTAAATTAGCCAGTCAGTACGTTAGCTACATACGCCAACATACAAACTTAGCACTTACTGACTTACCGACTTACTGACTCCCTGACTTTTCTATACCAGAGCTACATCGTCCACATCTTTTTCGATCCGCAAATTGTCGATAATGAAGCGTTGGCGGTCGGGTGTGTTTTTACCCATGTAATAGCTAAGCAGCTTGGATACTGAGGTTTCCTTCTCCATAATAACCGGTTCCAGGCGCATGTTCTCGCCGATGAACAGGCCGAACTCTTCGGGCGAAATTTCCCCTAACCCTTTAAAACGGGTTATTTCAACCTTTTTCCCCCCTTTGGTCAACTTGTCGATTCCCGCCTGTTTTTCTTCGTCCGAATAACAATAAGTCGTTTCCTTGTGGTTTTTTGGATTGCGAACCCGAAACAAAGGCGTTTCGAGAATATACAGATGGCCATTTCGAACCAGATCAGGAAAAAACTGCAGGAAAAACGTCAGCATCAGTAGTCGGATGTGCATTCCGTCCACGTCGGCGTCGGTAGCAATTACAATCCGGTTATAGCGCAGTCCATCGAGTCCATCTTCAATATCTAAAGCGTGTTGAAGCAGGTTGAATTCCTCGTTTTCGTAAACAACTTTTTTCGTCAATCCAAAGCAATTCAATGGCTTACCACGCAAACTGAAGACAGCTTGTGACTGCACATTTCGTGACTTCGTAATCGAACCACTGGCCGAGTCACCCTCGGTGATGAACAGAGTAGACTGATAACGATCATCGGCCTTCAGGTCGGGCAGGTGATTGCGGCAATCACGTAATTTCTTGTTGTGCAAACTTGCTTTCTTGGCACGATCATTAGCCAGCTTTTTTATACCGGCAAGCTCCTTTCGCTCCCGCTCCGACTGTTCGATCCGCTTTTTAAGTGCTTCACGTACAGCAGGGTTCATATGCAGGAAGTCATCCAGACGTTCTTTAACAAAGTCTTTAACGAATGAGCTGACTGATTGAGCGTTCGTTTCGGGTGACATATTCTGCGAACCGAGTTTCGTTTTTGTCTGTGATTCAAAAACGGGCTCCTGCACCCGAATGCTGATAGCAGCAACGATTGACGAACGAATGTCTGAAACCTCATAGTTCTTATCGAAGTGCCGACGAACCGTTTCAACAACAGCCTCTTTGAGTGCATTCAGATGCGTTCCTCCCTGCGTAGTATATTGGCCATTCACAAACGAGTAGTATTCTTCGCCATACTGATTGCCGTGTGTCATGGCAATTTCGAGATCATTCCCTTTCAGGTGGATAATCGGATAGCGCAGGGAGTCCTCGTCTTTCTTTGTTTTATCGCGAAGCAGATCGAGCAATCCATTTTGCGATATATATTTTTGTTTGTTAAACGAAATGGTCAGGCCTGCATTCAGGTAGCAGTAATTCCAGATCATATTCTCTAGAAACTGGGGTATGAAATGAAAATGCTTAAACACAGTATCATCCGGCTCAAAGCAGATCAGCGTCCCATTCCGTTCATTCGTTATTTCCTCACCCCGCTGTTTGAGTTCACCCCGTTCAAATTCGGCCCAGACGGTACGTCCTTCCCGAAAAGCCTGCACACGAAAATAAGTCGATAGAGCGTTAACCGCCTTAGTACCTACTCCGTTAAGACCAACTGATTTCTGGAAAGCCCCGGAGTCGTATTTACCACCGGTATTAATTTTGGAAACGACTTCGACGACCTTGCCCAGTGGAATGCCCCGGCCATAGTCACGAACCTCAACCCGATGATCAGTTACGCGAATGTCAATGACTTTACCAAAGCCCATCACATGCTCATCAATGCAGTTGTCGACGGTTTCCTTGATAAGTACATAAATACCATCATCGGCGGCCGATCCATCGCCGAGTTTGCCGATATACATACCCGGTCTGAGACGAATATGCTCGCGCCAATCCAATGATCGTATGCTATCTTCGTTGTATTGAACAGACTGATTCAGCAATTCTGCCATGTGTGATTATTAACTAAAAGACTAAAACAGGCCATCTGATAAACTGGCCACTAAAATTTAACATCGGAAAAATTATACCCGGATTTATTAGCGTGTCAAAACTTCCCGTACAATACGAAACTATTTATAATCCAACAAAAGTTCGCTTACTTTGCCGACTGAACTGCACGAAACACAACCTAACCCAACTCTATGTTAGATCCTGGCTCCTTTTTTGTCGAAGCCAAGCCGTTCGATATCTTAAAAATATGCAAAATCTAAGAATTTTCCACGTCTTGCCGCAAAAATTTTTTCTTTTTGTTGTTGCTTTTCTTCAGCGCAAATTTAGCACTCCAGCCTTAGTATTCTTGTGTGCCATCAGTCTGAGTGTGCAAGGACAAGTTGTGGCCCCATCGAGCAGTGGAGCAATCTCGACACCTGGAGCGGCCCGACCCGGTGCTGCAACAGGTTTGCCTGCCGGTACTGCATTACCTCAAGGCGCCAACATCAATAATCTACCAGCCAACGTTCAACAACAGATTAAAGGTCGCTCAGGCCAAACGACCACCAGTCCAACTGGCCGTACCTCGACCGCTCCTACCAATGCGGACCGCAAAAAGGCGGCTGCTAATCAAACGGCTAACCAGGAGATTGCAGCAGACGACACGCTGGATGCCGGTCCCCAGACCAACGAGGAAATCATTAAAGCCGGAGCCGACCGTGCCCGCCGTCGCGAGCAGGCAGAGCAACGCCAAAAAACATTTGGTTACGCACTCTTTAACGATCCGTCCATGCAGATTACGTTTGAGCCTAACCTGAACATCGCTACGCCACGGAATTATGTGGTTGGCCCCGGCGATCAGCTAAATATTCAGATGTATGGCTATTCAGAGGCTGAGTTTAGCCAAACCGTGTCTCCCGATGGAAATATCTATTTTGCGCAGGCTACGGGCGTTGGTCCCGTTTCTGTTTCGGGCCTGACCATTGAGCAAACGAAAGCCCGAATCATCAATCGGCTGTCCAAACGTTTTGTTGGTTTACAAAAAACATCGTTTGGCCCACAAAATACATTCCTGGAAGTTTCTCTCGGAGGAACGATACGGAGTATACGTGTCACAGTAACGGGTGATGCCGTACGGCCAGGCACCTATACACTTTCGTCTCTTTCGACGGTTATGAACGCAGTCTATCAGGCCGGTGGTCCTAATGACATTGGCTCATACCGCAAAGTACAACTCATACGGAACAACAGAGTGGCGGCCACCCTTGATCTGTATGATTATTTGTTAAATGGCATTCAGCGTAATGATCTGCGGTTGCAGGATAATGACAACATCCGTTTTACAACCTTCGTTGAACGGGTAGAAATTACGGGTACCGTAAAGCGGGCCAATATATTCGAAATGTTGCCCGGCGAAACCCTGGAACGACTCCTGTTCTATGCGGGTGACTTTGCGGCTCAGGCGTATAAAAATCGGTTGAAAGTTACCCGCCTGACCGATCGGGAAGTAAAAGTCGTTGATGTAACGGCACCCGAATTCAAGACATTTGTAATGCAGGATGGCGACCTTGTCACTGTTGAACGCCTGCTGGATCGCTTCGAAAATCAGGTTACCATCGAAGGGGCCGTTTATAGAACCGGACAGTATTCGCTGGATAATAACCGGACGTTAAAGCAGTTGATTCAAACAGCCGAAGGCCTCAAGGGAGATGCCTTTACAGGTCGTATCTCGATTGTTCGAACACGGGAAGATCTGGCAATTGAAAACCTGTCGGTCAATCTGACAAATATTTTGGCGGGTACGGAACCCGATATTACGCTGCATCGCGAAGATCAAATCATCATCCCATCGCGATTCGATTTCGTGCAGCCAGCTACTATTTCGGTGCAGGGTGAAGTAAACATCCCTGACCCCGGCATGCCTTATATGGCCAATATGACATTGAATGATGCGTTGGTGCGCACGGGCGGGCTCAAAGAGTCGGCCGCTGCTTCCATGGTTGAAGTTATTCGTCGGAAGAAAGATGCAGATCCCCGTTCTCCTTCAGCACAAATTGCGGAGACGTTTCGGTTTAACGTAAACCGTGACCTCTCGCTCAATACCGATGTAAACAAAGATTTTGTGCTGGAACCCTTCGATCAGATCATTGTACGCCGGTCGCCAAATTACGCCATCCAGACCTACGCCTATGTGGCTGGCGAAGTAATTATTCCGGGTTCATATCCGATTCGAACGAAGGATCAGAAAATTTCAGATCTCGTTTTACAGGCTGGCGGGTTAACACCACAAGCTTATGTAGAAGGAGCAACCCTTGTTCGTCCGGTGAAATTGAGTGCCGACGAGATCAAACGGAAGCAAAGAGCCATTGAAGAAGTCGCCAATAGTGCCGCAAAGGTAGTTGTTGACACAGAAGCAATTGCACCCAATGTAGCTGAAGCTATAGGTATAAATCTGAAAAGAATTCTGGAGAAACCGGGTTCTTCGGAAGATATTCTGCTTCAGGAAGGAGATACACTTCGCATTCCAAAATTACTTGAAACAGTTCGTATTCAGGGGGAAGTGCAAGTGCCCAATACAGTTAAATACAGAAGTGGACAAACGTTTCAGGATTACATCACCCAAACAGGTGGGTTCACCTCCAAGTCGCAACGTCGGAGAGCCTTTGTTGTTTATGCGAACGGATCTGTTGACAGAACCCGGAAGTTTATGTTCTTTAACGTATACCCACGGGTCGAACCAGGAGCCGAAATCGTGATTCCAAGACGAACAGTTGTACCATTGACAGCTCAGCAGCTATTAAGCTCGACTGTAGGCATAGCCGGTTCGTTGTTAACACTCGTTACCACACTACTTCTGATCACCAAGGTCCAATAAACAGGCATTTTTACCGTGTATGGCTTCTATAAACGTAAACGATACAGCTAATCCGAATCAATTGGCAACCGCTCGACCGTTGCCTCCTGACCAGATTTCCCCGAAATCAGTTGTATTGCGCATTGTTGAGTTAAAATATGTCTTCCAGCGCAACTGGAAACTACTGGTTGGCATAGTTGCCCTTGGAGCTGCCATTGGTTTTATCTACGACTTGCTTCACAAGACAAGAATTACGTACACAGGCTCCATCATGTTCAATTTGGGGGGCGGCTCATCGGGGGGTGGATTTGGTGAATTGGGCCAGTTGGCTGGTGCTTTTGGTTTGAGTTCAGGTGCGCCGGATGCCAATATTTTTGTGGGTGACAACTTTCTTATCTACGCAAAATCGAGGCCGGTCATTGAGAAGACACTGATGCAGGTCGATACCATCGACGGGAAAGACACGTTGCTGGTAAACTATTATATTCGCCATAGCGGCATTCGCGATAAAGAATGGGAAGACAACGATTCGTTGCGAGCCTTTTATTTTAAGCGGGCTAAGCTTCCCAACGAATATACCAAAATGGAACAACTTGTGATGTCGGACATTTTCACTCGCATAGGGACAGAGATGGCCGTTAAGCAGCCGGAACGAAAATCGTCGTTTATGGAATTAAGCTGCTTCATGGAGGACGAAAAATTAGCGGCTGCCTTTCTGACCACTCACCTCAAAACGATTGAAGCCGATTACCAGAAGAAACAAACGAAGAAGACCCGTGAGATGTATGATCTTCTTACAGCACGGGCCGACTCCATTGCCAAGAAGCTAACGGGTACAGAGAACTCACTGGCACGCTATCTGGATCAGAACCAGCAGATCATTGTAGCACAGGCTCGTATTCAGGAGAATAAACTAAATCGAAATTCGGGCTTCCTGACTACCTTATATTATCAAGCTCTGCAACAGGCGGATAATATGCGGTTATCACTCATTCGGGAAACGCCTTTATTTACAATCATAAAGCCTGTATATTTCCCCTTATACCGGGAAGTACTGGCAACAGCCGGTTTGCAGATTGGTATTGCCTGTAGCCTGGTTCTGGCTATTCTTGTTATTTTCTTAAAAGAAACCTATCGCTCCATTATGAGAGCAGAATAACAAGCCTGTTTGTTTAACGACGCTCTTTTTTTGACACTATTGAAAACGCACGAAGTTATTATACAGCCGGGACGCTCTGAGCGGCATTACTGGCGCGAACTATGGCGAAACCGCGAGTTGATGTATATTCTGTCCATGCGGGACGTTTCTGTACGCTATAAGCAAACAGCGCTTGGTACCGCCTGGGGACTTATTCGCCCATTAACGACCATGCTGATCATGGTGTTTGTGTTCAGTAAGATTGCCAAGCTTCCCGCCGATCCTGGCGTTCCTTACCCGCTCATGGTACTGGGCGGCATTACGGTATGGACATTCTTTGCAACAGCTTTTACCCAAATCAGTAACAGCGTGACAATGAATTCTAACCTTGTCACCAAAGTATATTTTCCTCGGCTCATCATGCCCATAAGCTCGGTAGCTGTTAGCTTCATCGACTTTCTGGTATCGCTGGGCTTATTTATCGTTTTATCGATCTGGTACAAGTTTACGCCTGACTGGCATTTACTTCTGCTGCCCGGTTTTATCATTCTGGCTCTGCTGGCGTCCTTTGCGTTTGGGCTCTTCTTTGCGGCTGTCAACGTGCGTTTTCGGGATATTGGGCAACTGATCCCTTTTATTGTGCAGATTGGCTTTTACATTTGCCCAATTGCCTACAGCAGCAGACTGGTAGCGAACAAGACCGGCGAATGGTGGACTCCTTTTTATTGGATGAATCCTATGGTTGGTATCATTGACGGTTTTCGCTGGTCCTTACTTGGCGAAAAAGCGTATTTCAACCCCCAAGCCTGCTTATTTCGGTCGGTATTACTGGTGTCTGCCTACTCTTATCGCTTTACTTTTTTCGTAAACGTGAGAATTCATTTGTTGATGATATTTAAAGAATTACGATTTCTGGTTGACAAGGAATACTAAATCGTAAGCCGTAATTCGCAAAACCTTATGTCTGTCATTACTGTCGAAAATATTAGCAAACATTACATCATTG
>CAXTJJ010000159.1:0-11197 GCA_964244155.1 uncultured Spirosoma sp. | reverse complement strand
TGTAAGTCAAATTTTTCCTCACCAATACCCTCATTATACTCATTATACTTTGAATGTATAGTTTTAATAACGGTCTTATCCCAATCAGAATTAAATTTGCTTTGATATCCTGATGTATCAAATACAACATCGCTTATATCGATTTGTACATCCTCCGTATGGATATGCTCAAAGCCTAAATTAAGTTGGTTTAAAAAGGCAAGCATTGGTTTATTTCGACGTTCATCAACGAGTAAAGCATCTGTTTCATGCCTAAATCCTTCGTGTTTAACACCTGAAATGGTTGTCACTCGACTAAACCAACTCATTATCTGCTTTGCAATTGATCCATTAAACTGATCACAAACAGAAAGAAACAAAGCATTATCTCTAGTTCTCTCTTTTATACCTTTACCTTCTTTGAAATCTTTCGATACGTCAATATTACCATTCTCACGCAAAAAAAGAGGCTTATCTTGTTCTTTTCGAGCTATAAAAAGCCACTCCGCTTTAACCAACTTTCGGTCAATCTCAAAACCATAACGATATCTAATTCCATCTACTAAAAATAGAGCTTCAAAATGGCTAGGTGCGGTTTCAGTTTGAGTACTTAAAAGAAATGGCCTAACTTCAATTTCAGTAGTTGATGAATATTGAGCTGACTTTTCGACAATCCCGCGCATCATAGCCATTGCCTTCAACACATTCGACTTGCCGCTCGCGTTCGCACCATAAATAACTACACTGCGAAGTAGTTGATAGCGACCTGCATCTATTAACTGCTCCCGATGCTCACTTATTGAAGAAGCATCTAAGCGTAACGTTTGGCTATCTTTTATCGAAAGAAAATTGCCAACGCTGAATTCGATAAGCATGATGTGTTGCTTACTATAAGGTTAAACCCATCAAATATAGATAATAAGGCTAACATTTGAGAAAATTTCTCAAATGTTAGCCTTACATTAAAAAATTTAATTATTTTATCTTCTCCCGTCGCTGTTGCAAGTAGATGGTCATTTCATCCAGCGTCAATGCATTAAACGTCATGGCTTTGGTTAAGCCGCCTTTTCGCCCGATAGCTACACCGTAATGCATGTCCAGCAACCCGACCAGATCGTGGGCGTCGGGGTTTATGCTTAACATAACGCCCTGTTGCATGGCGTACTCAATCCAGTGCCAGTCAATGTCGAGCCGGTAAGGGCTGGCGTTAATTTCGATGATGACATTGTGCTCAGCGCAGGCGTCGATGATGGCACGATGGTCTATTGGATAGCCTTCACGAGCGAGTAATAACCGGCCGGTGGGGTGTCCCAGAATGGTCGTATACTGATTTTCAATAGCCCGTAACAAACGAGTTGTGGCCTTTTCCAGCGACATGGTCAGGGTTTGGTGAACCGATGCAACGACATAATCGAAGGTAGCTAGCGTCTCATTATCGTAGTCCAATGAGCCGTCACTCAAAATATCGGATTCGATGCCCTTGAAAATGCGAAAGTCTGCTCCGAAACCGTTGTTAAGTGCATCGATTTCAAGCTGTTGCTGACGAACCCGCTCGGCATCGAGCCCACCCGCATACGACGCCGTTTTCGAGTGGTCGGCAATTCCGAAGTAAGTCAGGCCCAGTTCACGGCAGTACTTGGCCATGTCGGCTACCGTCTGTTTCCCATCCGACCAGGTGCTGTGGTTGTGCAGCGTCCCCCTAAGGTCATCCCAGGTAACAAGTTCTTCGTTTTGGTGGCGACTCGCCCAGCGAAAAGCAAAGTCATCTTCGCGCATTTCGGGCACGATATAAGGCAACCCTGCCCTCCCGTAGATAGCCGCTTCAACATCAGCTACGTCTGCCGATTCGACAATTTCTGCCAATGCGCTTGAATAAGCTACCTGTAATAAGGGCACGCCCCCCGTCCCGGCCTGTTTCAGATGGGCGTCCGTTGCCGTTTGAATGAACAGTTGCCGATTGATTTGGTCGGCAGGATAAAACAGGACTTCAACCTCAACGTCAAAACCCGCCAATTTTCCCCGCCACGCAAAAGGCGATGACTCGGCTTCATGTTGCGTTAGGTTAGGCCGTTTTTGCAGCGTCAGCATGGCCGATACGGGATCGTTCGTCTGGACGAGCAGTTGTACCGCATCCACTTCCTGTGCTTTCCGGCGCACCTGACCGCTTATCTCGACCCGCTCAAAATGAGTTGTTAGTTCATCATAAAGCAGGTTGGCGATCATGGCGGCTTTGTCCATCCGAACTTTGCCTTGCTGCTCCTGCAAAAACTCCAGTGCCGACAGAATTTTCTCCTGCGTGCTGGCACCAAAGCCTTTGATTTTCGCAATCTGGCCGTTCTCGCCCGCCAATTGAAGATCACGAAGGTTGGTAATGCCCAGCTCCTGCCAAAGCGTACGAACCTTCTTTACGCCTAACCCTTTGATGCGGAACATATCCAGCACCCCTTCGGGCGTTTGGGCAAGCAACTCATCAAGGTCAGATAGACGGCCGGTTTCGGCTATTTCGCGGATTTTCTGGGCTATGGATTTACCTACGCCCTGGAGTTTGACCAACTCCTCAACAGGGAGATTCGGGAGGTCGGCGGTGGATTTATCTAAGTTAAAGGCAGCCGTCTGGAACGTCCGTGTCTTAAAGGCATCACGGTCGTGGAGTTCCATCAACCGGCCAGTCAGTTCAAGCAGGTCAACGATTTCAGAATTGGTCATGGTATTGGGGGAATTCACTCTGCAAGTTAGGCAATTGGTCAGATTTTAATGAAAGCCAGCACTGGGATGCACCACCTTTGTCAGATTAGAACACAAACCGATTTCGTCGACCCTAACAAAGCAGAGCAAGCATATGGAAACGACAGAAAACACGCCCCAGCGCGACCCTTATTTATGGAAACAAGCGAAGGCCCGTGTCGGTTTTCGCATTCATCTCCAGTCTTATCTGATTATCAACGGTGGCCTGTGGCTTATCTGGGCCTTCAGCAATTTCATAGTCAACAACCTAGATCACGCAGGCACCCTTTTCCCGTGGCCCATTTTCCCAATGCTGGGCTGGGGCATCGGGCTGACAACGCATTATTTCACCGTTTTCAGAGGCAACGAACGGGATATGATTGAGAAGGAGTACCAGAAGCTGGTGAACCAGTAATGATGTATGATGTATGATGTATGATGTATTTTACATATTACATCCTATATCTTATATCATACATCAACCTTCACACCGCTACCGGAGCCTTGATGGCCGGGTGCGGATTGTAATTTTCGAGGGTGAAATCGTCGTAGGTAAAGTCGAAGATCGAGCGGATTTCGGGGTTGAGACGCATGGTTGGCAACGGTCGGAAGTCGCGGGCGAGTTGGGTTTCCACCTGTTCCAGATGGTTCAGGTAGAGGTGTGTATCACCACCCGTCCAGATGAATTCGTGAGCCTCCAGCCCGCACTCCTGCGCAATCATCATCGTCAACAGCGCATAACTGGCAATGTTGAAGGGAACGCCCAGAAACACATCGGCACTCCGCTGATAGAGCTGACAGGATAGCTTGCTATCGGCCACGTAGAACTGCATCAGCAAGTGACAGGGCGGCAGGGCCATATTCGGTACATCGGCGGGATTCCAGGCCGAAATAATCATCCGACGCGAATCGGGCGTGTTTTTGAGCTGCTTCAATACATCACTCAACTGGTCGATCGTTTTGCCATCCGACTGCCAGCTACGCCATTGTTTGCCATACACCGGCCCTAGGTCACCGTTTTCATCGGCCCACTCATCCCAGATCGAAACCCCATTGTCTTTCAGGTACTTAATATTCGTATCGCCTTTAATAAACCAAAGCAGTTCGTGGATGATCGACTTGGTATGGACTTTTTTGGTCGTCAGCAGGGGAAAGCCATCCTGAAGATTGAAGCGCATCTGGTAACCAAATACGCTGATCGTTCCGGTGCCGGTGCGGTCGGTTTTGCGCGTGCCGTTGGCAAGGATATGGCGAAGCAGGTCGTGATATTGTTGCATAAACAAAAGTCGTAAGTCGCAGGTCGCAAGGCAAGCTTTACAAAAAATAAACCCCTCGCCAAAGGCAGAGGGGTTCGCTAAGTACCTACGGCAGCAAGGCTATTAGGCTTGTACTTTTTTCATGCAGCAGGCATGTGTGCTTGCTTTATCGCATGACGTTTTCTCGCAGCTAGTCGCTGCCGTTTTTTTTGCTTTTTTCTCTTTGCGGATTTCACCGGCAAATGACACTGTTGTCAGGGTGGTAAGCAGGGCAAAACCCAGAATGGCTTTTTTCATGGTATGTGCAGTAATTAAGGTTTAACGCACTAATGCGTCTTGCCAGAATTTGTGCAAAAACTACGCCATAAGTATGTAAACACGGAGGTAACGAAGGTTTGCACAGAGAATACAGAATTATTGGCTATTCATAAAATGAGCTGTGTGCTCCATGTTAACCTCTGTTGTCTCTGTGTTTAATCTCCTACTCCTGAATCTCAAACGAATAGGTAATATCGGTCGATGGGCGAAATTGCGCGGTGGCCGAGCAGTACTTATCCATCGAAAGATCAATAGCCCGTTTTACCTTGTCAGCATTTAGCTGGCCTTTGAGCAGGTACGTAATATGTATCTTTTTGAAAGGAGCCGGGATTGCGCCTTTCTCACGCATACCGTCCACTTTTAGTCGGAAGTCTTCGATAACCTGTTTTTGTTTTTGCAGGATCAAAATCACGTCGATAGCCGAGCAGCCAGCCAGCCCCATCAACAACATTTCCATCGGTCGCGCTCCGGCGTTGTGCCCACCAATGTCAGTAGCGGCATCAATGTGCTGGGCCACGCCCGATGTGCCTAGTGCTTCAAAATGAAACCCATTGTCGACGCGCACCAGTTCGACTTGCATCGTATTAAATTCCTGAAGGGTGTCAACCGGTTGTGAATCAAGCATTGCCTTTTTTGCGTTTAATAGAAAGAGTTAGTATTTTCACCGGCTCAGAGCCGCTTTTTCGGCTCAAGAGCACAAATTTAACCAGTCATGTCCGAAAAATTCACCGACGACCTTTTCGATCTTAAAAACGACCGGCGGCTGAGTGTCTACCTGTATCGGGCAGGCTTCGGCGCCTGGCTTCTTTACATCCTGTCGGGGGCACGGTTTATGCATCCGGGAAGTATGTATCGAACAGATTTTGGGGGGTTCTCGTTCTTTTTGATGGTCATGGGCTTGTCGGCGTCCATGATTTATGATTACTACCATCACCCGGTGGAGTTCGCCCAGAAGAAGAAATGGCTGGCGTTCAGCTATTTAGTTTTAGCCGGATTGGTATACTTCCTTATTCTGCATAACAAGCCTGTAGCCTTGCCGCAGTTCTTCGGGCAGGGAATTTTCTAGATTCCGGGCAGGTGGTTGCTCATTTAGTAACGTTTGCAATCAATAGCTATGGCCAATCCGGAGATTGGCCCAGACATCGTTGCGCTCCAATTGGTAATAATTAGTCTGCTTTGTACAGTAGTCATCTGCTTTCCCATCCTTTGCTGGTTTAGACTATTCCATGATAAACTATTATCCAGGCATTAGCCTTTCTACTTCCGCAAGTCAATGCAGATTAACAATTCACTACAACCTGCCGACCTTACCACAAAACTTGATATCTTCTGGCAACTCTCCGGCCAGAAAATCCAACTCATTGAAAACGAATACGATGTAAGCAAAGGCTCGCCTGTTTTTACCATACAGGGACACTATACAACTCGCGGCTGGACAGAGTGGACGCAGGGGTTTCAGTTCGGGTCAGCCATTTTACAGTTCGATGCCACAAATGACACTGACTTTCTGGAAGCCGGTCGCCAGAAAACACTCACGGTTATGGCTCCGCACATCAGCCATATCGGGGTTCACGATCATGGCTTCAACAATGTCAGTACCTATGGCAACCTGCTTCGTCTGATGCAGGAAGGTCGGATTCCAGACAACGACTGGGAGCGCAACTTTTACGAATTAGCCCTGAAAATTTCCGGGGCGGTACAGGCCAGTCGCTGGACACCGATCAAAAACGGAGCGGGGTTCATCAGTTCCTTCAATGGCCCGCATTCGCTTTTTGTCGATACCATTCGTTCGTGCCGGGCGCTGGTGCTTAGTCATTCACTTGGGCACGTTTTTCAGGGCGAGGGCGATCTGAGAATCAACCTGCTGGAACGGGCTCTCCAACACATCAAAGCCACCGCCGACTATTCGGTATTTTATGGCGAGGGCCGTGACTCCTATGACCTTTGGGGCCGTACCGCTCACGAAAGCGTGTTTAATGTGAAAGACGGCAATTTCCGCTGCCCGAATTCGCAACAGGGCTACTCGGGATTCACGACCTGGACACGCGGCTTAGCCTGGGCTATGTGCGGATTTGCGGAGCAACTCGAATGGCTCGCTACCCGCGAAGATGCCGAACTCGAACCCTTTGGCGGACGAAGCAATATCGAAGCGTTTATGCTGAAAGCCGCCACCGCTACCTGTGATTTCTACATCGACCATACCCCCATCGACGGCATTCCATACTGGGACACAGGTGCGCCAAACCTGCACCGCATGGGCGATTACCTCAACCGCCCCGCTGATCCCTTTAACGACGTTGAACCCGTCGACAGTTCGGCAGCGGCCATTGGCGCTCAGGGACTGTTACGGCTCGGCAACTACCTGACCGAAAAAGGCCAGACAGAAGCGGGCCAACGCTATTGGCAGGCGGGACTAACGGTGCTTAACACCCTGTTCGATGAACCCTATCTAAGCACGAATCCGGCACATCAGGGCCTGATTTTACACTCCATTTACCACCAGCCCAACGGATGGGATTATGTGCCGAATGGAAGTAAAATCGCCAACGGGGAATCGAGTATGTGGGGCGATTACCACGCGCGCGAAGTGGCACTCTATCTACAACGAATTATTCGCAACGAACCGTACTACACATTCTTTAAGTAATAGTTGATCAGTAATTAGGTGAATTGTAAACAAGTTCTTGACAGCTAATGCACTAATTAAGAACGTATTAACCAATCAACCAATTAACTACTTACCCATCTACTGGTACTTGACCGGATCGCAAACCGTCCTAACCTAAATGAGCGAGAAATATAAACCCGCCTTTCCCCGCATGGCCCAGTTGAAAACGGCTGGTGACCTGCAAAACTACCTGATAAAAAACGACATCGACCTGCCGTTTGACGATACGCTGTTGCCCCCCGCCGAAAATCCCTTTAACCGTTCTATTCCCTTAAAATCGGGCAAAATCATTGGCAACAGCCTGTGTATTTTACCAATGGAAGGCTGGGACGGCACCCTCGACGGCCGACCAACCGACTTCACCCGGAATCGCTGGAAGAAGTTCGCCATAAGTGGTGCCAAACTCCTGTTTGGCTGCGAGGCCGTAGCGGTTTGCCATACCGGGAAAGCCAACCCAAATCAGTTGGTTCTGAATGACGAAACGTTTGCTGACTTCGTTGCTCTGCGGCAATTGATTCTCGATGAACATACCGGAGCGTTTGAAACGACTACCGATTTGGTCATTGGCCTCCAGCTTACGCATTCGGGACGTTTTTGCAAGCCCAGGAGCACCAAGGCTTTTGAACCGAAAATCCTCTACAGCCATCCGTTCCTGAACAGCAAGTTCGGTATGAGTGCCGACTATCCGGTGCTTACGGATGAGGACATTGACGGGATTATTGAGCAGTATGTGGCAGCGGCAGTACTCGCTCAGAAAGCGGGTTTTGATTTTGTGGACATCAAACATTGCCACGGCTATTTGGGGCATGAATTTCTGAGTGCCGTGAGCCGGGAAGGGCGTTATGGCGGGTCTTTCGAGAATCGGACGCGCTACCTGCGGAACATCGCTTCGGGTATACGTCAAGCGGCACCGGGGCTGGAGATCGGCATGCGCCTGAGTGCATTCGATATGCTTCCCTTTAAAAAAGACGCTATGGGTACGGGCATGCCCGAAGCGGCTGAGCAGTATCCGTTTGCGTTTGGCGGGAAACCCAACGGCCTGGAGCCTGACCTGACCGAGACTAAATCCTTACTGGCCCTGGCTGAATCCCTTGGCATTCAACTAGTCTGTATCACGGGCGGCAGTCCCTACTACAACCCGCACCTGATGCGTCCGGCTCTGTTCCCTCCCTCGGATGGCTATCTTCCTCCCGAAGACCCGCTGTTGGGGGTAAAACGACAAATTGATGTAACCCACGAGCTGAAACAAGCTTTCCCTAATCTGGTGATTATCGGGTCGGGCTATTCGTATTTACAGGAATGGTTGCCTAATGTAGCCCAGTCGGTGTTGCGCCGGGGCATGGCCGATAGTGTAGGTTTTGGGCGTATGGTGCTGTCGTATCCAACCATGCCCGCTGACATGCTTGGGGGGCGTCCTCTCGTCCGAAACCACATATGCCGCACGTTTTCGGATTGTACGACAGCTCCGCGCCACGGCCTGATCTCGGGTTGCTTTCCATTGGACCCTCTCTACAAAAAAAGCCCCGTTGCCGAGCAGCTTAAAACGATCAAAGAACGCTTATGAACGCTTCAAAACGCCGTCCAGTAGCTTTCGTAACAGGTGGTAGCCGGGGTATTGGCTACGGAATTGCCGAACAATTAGCCGACGCCGGATTCGATCTGGCCATCAATGGCGTCCGGCCGGAAGAAGCGGTAAGCGAGGCATTGGATGCGTTACGAAAGCGCGGTAGTGAAGTAATTTATTGCCCGGGCGACATTGCGTCAGTCGAAGCGAGAACCGACATGGTGCAACGAATAAAATCCCATTTCGGTCGACTCAATGTGCTGGTGAACAATGCGGGGGTGGCTCCGAAAGAACGTCGGGACATTCTTGACGCCACTGAAGAAAGTTTCCAGTATGTGCTGTCAACAAACCTGCAGGGCGCTTATTTTCTGACACAGGTAGCCGCCAACTGGATGATCGTACAGGGGGCTGAGCAAGCTGATTTCTGGGGATGCATCATCAATGTATCGTCCGTTTCGGCCACGGTGGCATCGGTGAACCGGGGCGAATATTGCGTAGCGAAAGCGGGGCTGAGTATGGCAACCCAGTTGTTTGCCGTCCGACTTGGTGAATACAACATCCCGGTCTATGAAGTACGGCCGGGGGTTATCAAAACGGACATGACGGCGGGCGTAACCGCCAAATACGATGCGCTCATCGAAAGCGGGCTGTGTGTTCAGAAACGCTGGGGCCTCCCCGACGATGTGGGCCGGGCCGTAGCTTCGCTGGCGAAAGGCGACTTCCCCTACTCGACCGGCCAGGTCATCCTGGTCGATGGGGGCATGACGATACCGAGACTTTAGACTATTGGCGGTTTACGGTAGTCTGTTTACGGTTGGCTGACGCGTCCTGCACTCATTCGTCAGCCAACCGTAAACAGACTACCGTAAACCGAATGCCGAACACCTTAAACCCAATTCCAAACTCATGAACGAAAAACAAGTTTCCCGGCGGTACGTCCTCAAGGCGGGTGCTGTCGGTTCACTGGCGGCAATCGGTATGCCTACCTTCATTCCGGCCAATGCCTTCGGGGCGAATGACCGGGTTCGCGTGGCGGTCATTGGCATAAATAGTCGCGGCAAAGATCACATTCAGGGCTTTTCGCGCCTGAAAGACGTTGAAGTAGCTACGCTTTGCGATGTCGACAGTACAGTTCTCCAGAACGGGGCCGCTGATTTCGAGAAGAAATACAACCGGAAAGTAAAGACCATGGCCGACCTTCGGCAGGTCTACGAAGACAAAGATATCGACGCCGTGAGCATTGCCACACCCAACCACTGGCACGCACTGGCGGCTATCTGGGCGTGTCAGGCGGGTAAAGATGTGTATGTCGAGAAGCCCGGTGCGCATAATATCCGCGAGGGCCGCAAGCTGGTCGAAGCCGCCCATCATTACAAACGAATTGTGCAGCACGGCGTTCAGTTACGGAGTTCGGTCGCCATTCAGGAAGCCATCAAACACCTGCGCGACGGGCTGATCGGTAAGGTATATATGGCGCGGGGGCTGGTGTACAAATGGCGTCCGGACATTGGCAACAAAGGCCCCTCGCCCGTTCCGGCAGAATTAAACTGGAATATGTGGCAAGGTCCGGCCCAGGCAAAAGAGTTTAGCAAAAACTACGTTCATTACAACTGGCACTGGTTCTGGGATTACGGCAACGGCGACATCGGCAACCAGGGCATTCACGAAACAGACCTCTGCATGTGGGGCCTGGACGTTGGCCTGCCCGAAGAAATCACCTCGGCGGGCGGCAAATTTCTCTGGAACGACTGCAAGGAAACACCCGAAACGCTCACCTCGGTCTATAAATACCCTTCGTCGGGCAAAGTGATCCAGTTTGAGGTTCGCCCCTGGATGACCAATAAAGAAGATGGCGTCGAAATCGGTAACCTCTTCTACGGCGACAAAGGGTATATGGTTATTAACGGATATGACGACTACAAAACCTTTTTAGGGAGAGAACGGACCCCAGGCCCAGCCCGGAAGGAAGGGGGTGATCATTACGCCAATTTTATTGAAGCCGTTCGGGCGCGGGATACATCGAAGCAGAATGGCCCGGTCGAAACGGCGCACCTGGCCTCTGGTATTGCCCATCTGGGCAACATCGCCTATCGCTTAGGACGTACACTGCATTTCGACCCAAAGAACGAAGTGTTCACCAACGACAAAGAAGCCAACCAGATGCTTACCCGCAAATACCGCGCACCCTTTGTCGTGCCGGAAAAAGTATAGACGTCGATTTTATAATCTGATCAAGTTTCAATGCGTGTTTTTATCATGGATTCGTCTATTCGGACCTACGCCATGATAAAAACGCGCGTTGACAAACAATTTACCCCATGAAGCCAGTCACAACGTCCGGGCTCACCTCGCCCAATCGTTCGATAATCGCCCAACTACTCCAACTGCCGGTGCTGGTGGCAGCCCTTGGGTATCTGGTCGATATGTACGACCTGTTTTTGTTCAGTGTGGTACGTGTTCCCAGCCTGAAAGCATTGGGCGTGGACGGTGACCGGTTATTAAGTGAGGGAATTTTATTGCTCAATTCTCAAATGGCGGGTATGCTGATTGGGGGAATTTTCTGGGGCATTTTAGGTGATAAACGCGGACGGCTTTCCGTTCTGTTTGGTTCCATTCTGCTGTATTCGCTGGCCAATATTGCCAATGGCTTCGTCACCTCGCTGGATCAGTATGTGCTCCTCCGGTTTA
>CAXTJJ010000158.1:0-11255 GCA_964244155.1 uncultured Spirosoma sp. | reverse complement strand
GACATTAATAAAGTTAATCCGCAAAACGGTGAGTTTGATGAATATCTCGAATGGCGCAGTATCCGGGATATTCCTGAAATGATTCATGACCATAGCGAGATTCTGGCGGCTGCGCTTGAGGCACTTCGCCAACATCTTGACCAGAAACTGATTGGCTTCAATCTGCTGCCCGAAACGTTCACAATGCGGGAAGTTCAGGAACTGTACGAGGCCGTATACAATCGACCGTTTGTGATAACCAATTTCCAGAAGAAAATGCTGGATTTGAATGTGTTGGAACGCCTTGAAAAGAAATTTACGGGTGCCGCCAACAAAGCTCCCTATTTGTATCGGTTTAAAAAGTAGTGTCTGGTCAAATGGGTAGTTGACCAGTGTTATCAGAAAGCAAAACTTTCTGGATTTCGTTTACCCAATCGAAGGTGATTTCCGAATCCCCTGAGTCCTACAAACAAGCTTTATATCAAAGACGCCCTTGTAATCCATCTCATATTTTCGTAAATTAGCCAGATTATCAACGGCACTAATGGACTTTAAACTAACCTCTGAATTTCAACCAACCGGCGACCAACCCAAGGCCATTGAGCAGTTGGTTAAGGGTATCAATGAAGGCGAACCCGCTCAGGTTTTACTTGGGGTCACTGGCTCTGGCAAGACCTTTACCGTAGCCAATCTCATCGCTCAAACTAACCGCCCAACGCTCGTACTGAGCCATAATAAAACGCTGGCAGCACAGCTTTACGGCGAATTCAAGCAGTTTTTTCCTGAAAACGCGGTCGAATACTTCATCTCCTACTACGACTATTACCAGCCGGAAGCGTTCATCGCCACTACCAATACCTACATCGAAAAAGACCTCGCCATCAATGAGGAAATCGACAAGCTTCGTCTGGCAGCCACGTCGGCCCTCATGAGCGGTCGGCGCGATGTAATTGTGGTTGCGTCGGTGTCCTGTATTTATGGTATGGGCAACCCCGAAGAGTTTAAACGCAATGTGGTGAATATTGGCGTGGGGCAGCACATGAGCCGTAACCAGTTTCTGCATCAGTTGGTGAGTATTCTGTACAGCCGCACAGAAGGCGAATTTCAACGGGGCAATTTCCGTGTTAAAGGTGATACAGTAGACCTGTACGTGGCTTATGCCGATTTTGCATATCGGGTCATTTTCTTTGGCGACGAAATCGAAACCATTCAGCGTATCGATCCTGAAACAGGAAAGAAAATATCGAACGAAACGCTGGTGACAATCTTCCCCGCCAACCTGTTTGTAACGGGTCGCGACACGCTGAACGACGCCATGTATCAGATTCAGGACGATATGGTGGCGCAGGTACGTTACTTTGAATCGGAGTTTCGGGAACAGGAAGCGACCCGCATTCGCGAACGCACGGAATTCGATCTCGAAATGATGCGGGAACTTGGCTATTGCTCTGGTATTGAGAACTATTCGCGTTATTTTGATAAGCGTAAACCGGGTCAGCGCCCTTTCTGCCTGCTCGATTATTTTCCGGACGATTACCTGATGGTGATTGACGAAAGCCACGTGACCATCCCACAGATTCGGGCCATGTGGGGGGGCGATCGCTCCCGTAAAACCTCCCTTGTCGACTATGGCTTCCGGTTACCATCGGCTATGGATAACCGCCCGCTTACGTTCCAGGAATTTGAAGACCTATCGGGCCAGTCCATTTATGTATCGGCAACCCCATCGGATTATGAACTCCGCAAAAGTGAAGGGGTTGTGGTCGAGCAACTTATCCGGCCAACAGGCTTGCTTGATCCTGAGATCGAAGTGCGTCCGAGCCTGAACCAGATCGACGACTTACTTGAATCCATCGACGCTCGTATCAAAAACGGCGAACGGGTGCTGGTCACAACGCTCACCAAACGTATGGCTGAGGAGTTGACCAAGTACCTCGATCGGGTGGGTATTAAAACCCGTTACATTCACTCCGAAGTAAAAACATTAGACCGGGTCGAAATCCTGCGCGATTTGCGACTGGGAAATTTCGATGTGCTCGTAGGCGTAAACCTGCTTCGCGAAGGTCTTGACTTACCTGAAGTCTCGCTGGTAGCCATCATGGATGCCGATAAAGAAGGGTTCCTGCGCGACATCCGGTCGTTGATTCAAACCATAGGACGGGCCGCCCGGAATGCCAATGGCAAAGTGATTATGTATGCCGACCGGATAACCGGCTCAATGGAGAAAGCCATCGACGAAACCAACCGGCGTCGGGCTATTCAACTGGAGTATAATAACGACAACGGCATTGTTCCAACAACGGTGCTGAAATCCCGCGAAGCCATCATGGGTCAAACCAAGGTGGCTGACTCGAAGGCGAAACACTACTATGTAGAACCCGAAGAAATCCGCATTGCCGCCGACCCCGTTGTGCGTTACATGGGCAAGGGCGACCTGGAAAAGATGATTCACGAAACGCAATCCAAAATGGAGCGGGCCGCCAAAGATCTCGACTTCATGGAAGCTGCCCGCCTACGTGACGAGCTGTTTCAGCTGCGAGATAAGCTGAAAAAGGAAACAGCGTAGGTGTCCAAGCGTTTATTTTTTATAAAATAGTCGTATATTTGCAGTGGTCAGGGAGAGATCCCAGGCCCCTTCTTGAGGTGATGCGGTTTGGCCGTGTCACCTCATTGTATTTTATGCTCAATAGTACCATCCCGAATTTCCGTAGGCGTAAATCGATACAGCTTATCGCCCAAAATCACCCATACATCAATTATATTTTCGGCTCGGTGAATTTGCAATTTTAATCCTCGAATTAGCTCCCCTTTTGTGAGACTACTCATCACATGAATAAGTATGTGGTCGGCTTGTTTTTTCGCATTGCGCACTTCACGCTCAATGGCCGATGCTGTGGGGATATAATTATGTTTGAACTCCACAACAATATCCTGCTCAATAAAATAAGCATCCGGATTTTTAGTATGTGGTGTGTTATCAATCGGTAAAAGCCGCACTTTCAATCCTTTTCTGGTCAATAAGATAGCGGTTTCAATAGTTCGGGCGGCTTCGTGCGAAGCGTGGGTAATGTGCATTTCTACGTAACCGCCCGATGGCTCGGTTTCGTCCTTACGCAGGTCAGGATAAATGAGTGGATAGTCGATTCCGGACATTAAGATACGGTAGGTAACAGGCAAAAGTTCGCAAGTTACAAAATCTTCATACCTTGCAATCTGTCAGCTTAAAACCACTCAATATCCATGAAACGGATTCTTATTATTCTCGGTGTTATTGCCGCTATAGCCCTTGTTGGTTTCTTTTCCTTACGTAGCTGGACAAAATCCAGCAGCCCCGAAGCCATTGCCCAGATTGACCAAAACGGGCTGCAAATCAAGGTGGATTACTGCCAGCCGTATAAGAAAGGACGCAAGATTTTTGGCGGTCTGGTGCCTTATGGACAAGTCTGGCGTACGGGTGCCAACGAGGCCACGGTTATTGACTTCGACCAAAACATCATTGTAGCCGGGCAGCCCTTAGACAAAGGCGAATATTCGTTATGGACCATCCCTTCGCCCGACGGCTGGATTGTTATTTTTAACGGTGAGACCGGTCAATGGGGCACCAACTACGACCAGACAAAAGACATTTTGCGCGTACCCGTTGCCTCACACAAACACAGTCCAATAGCCGAACAATTTTATATCTCATTCAGACCAGCCACTAGCGGTATTGATATGGTATTGGCCTGGGATGAGACCGAAGCAATTGTTCCTATTCAAAAGCGGCAGTAAATTCGGGCGTCTCTTTTCGCGAAAAGGAACGCTTTTACCGATGGAAACTTGTGGCAATAAATTTGAGCGCATCGGGCAGGCCGGTGCGCCAGTATGACCAGGTATGTGCGCCATCACGAACCCGGTATTCATGCGAAATTTTACGGTCGAGCAATGCCAGATGCAGCATCGAATTACCTGTAGTCAGTGCGTCATCATCGCCACAGTCGATATACCAGCGTACCTGTTTAAGATCACTTTCCGGTGCCGATTTAGCCAGCGTGATGGGACTATTTCGCTTCCAGGTAATGGTCAGGCGTTCTTCACCTTTGGCCGGACCACTGAATACGGGCGCAAAAACCAGATTATATCGCTCATCCGGAATTTCCTTAAACCCCTCATCAGTGCGAATGCCCGCACTAAGGGCAGCACATGAACCAAATAGTTCCGGGTGATGCATGGCTAATGTCAGCGAGCCAAATCCCCCCATTGACAGACCCGCAATGCCCCGAAACTCCCGCTGGGTGCGTGTACGGAACGCCGAGTCGATGTGGGGAATCAGTTCCTGCACAAACATATCTTCGTAGCGAACCTTATTCTGATAGTCGTTCACAAACCAGGTGGCTCCCCCGTTTGGCATCACAATGATCATGGGAGGCAGTTCACCTTTTTCAATACCGGCATCGGCAATACGGTCGGCTTCGCCAAACTGTATCCAACTCGTTTCGTTATCGCCATAGCCATGCAGCAGGTATACAACCGGGTAGCGCCGGTTAGACGTATAGTAGTCGGGCGGCAGGTAGATTGAAAACTTAATGGCCTGATTCATCAACGAACTACTCATCACCATGCTTTCCAATAAACGAGTCTGTGGGGCAGCCACAACGGGTACGGGGCCATTGGGTTGCTGAGCCGATAATTGCGCACGTCGGCGCAACTGAGCAGAAACCGTTGTCACAAGCAGGGTCATCAACGAACAGATCAGCAGGCAAATCAGCAAACTACGAGTAAACATACGTTTCATGGAGTGAGTAAATAGCAACTCAATTTATGGTAAATAACGGCCATACACTTAACTAACTCATGAATAAGCCTATTTATTTAATAGTACGCTCAAAGACGGCTTATAAGCGTACTGGTATGGTGTTTTATGAAAAGAAATGAGATTTTAGCAAATTTCGACCGCCCTATAACGGATGCCGATGCAAAATCCCCTATTTTCGGGCTATACTAAGTAGGGCTAAATTGTTACTTTGCGATTAATTTACTAGTAACCAACTAGTTATCAGTAATTTATTAATGATATCAACCCTTCGACGACCTATTGGGTCGTTTCCAGATTAACTACTTTTACACACGTACAATTTATTGTTCAAAATTACCTCATTTGTATGGCCAAACTGATTATCGTGGACGACGAAAAACCTATTCGGGCGGCACTACGCGATATTTTAGAGTATGAAGGCTACGATGTTGACGAAGCGAAGGACGGCGAAGAAGGACTGGACATGATTATGCGTACAAGCTACGACGTAGCTCTGTGCGATATTCGGATGCCCAAACTGAATGGGCTGGAATTGCTCATGAAGGTCAACGAAGCCGAAAAAAGTACGCAGATCATTATGATCTCGGCTTATGGTAACGTCGAAAATGCCGTTGAGGCTACCAAGCGTGGCGCTTTCGACTTTATTACGAAACCACCCGATTTGAACCGTTTGCTGATTACGGTTCGTAACGCGATTGAACGGGCAAAATTGGTTCAGGAAACCAAAACGCTCAAGAAACGCATCTATAAACTGAACGAGATCGTCGGCGAATCTGACTCCATCAAGAAGGTTAAGGATACCATTAACCGGGTGGCCGCTACCGAAGCACGGGTGCTTGTAACAGGTGCCAATGGGTCCGGGAAAGAGATGGTTGCCAAACAAATTCATGAGAAAGGCAGCCGGGCGAATCAGCCATTAATTGAAGTGAACTGTGCCGCCATTCCCGGTGAACTGATTGAAAGCGAATTATTTGGCCATGAAAAAGGGGCCTTTACAGGCGCAGCCGCCCGGCGTGTAGGCAAGTTCGAACAAGCTGATGGCGGAACACTCTTTCTTGACGAAATTGGCGACATGAGCCTGTCTGCACAGGCGAAAGTGCTTCGGGCTTTGCAGGAAAGCAAAATCACACGCGTTGGGGGCGACAAAGAAATCAAAGTCAACGTACGGGTTATTGCCGCTACGAACAAAGACCTGCGGCAGGAAATTGCCAATGGCAACTTCCGGGAAGATTTATTCCACCGGTTGAGTGTGATTATGATTCACGTACCACCCCTAACCGAACGGCGGGGCGATATTCCTCTCCTGGCCGATAAATTTCTACAGGATATTGCTACAGAATACGGTGCTCCGGTCAAAGACTTAACACCCGAAGCCATGAGCTATTTACAGTCGCTGCCCTGGTCGGGTAATGTTCGTGAATTAAGGAATGTTATTGAAAGACTAGTGATCATGTGCGGTGACGAGATTATGTTGGAAGATGTGAAATTATACGCGTAATCTGAACCGCACGGGCGGCCCCGCAGGATTTTCACAAGATTAAAAGGATTAAGCAAAATTACTCCATGACAAGATTGCTCCATGATAAATAATCTTGCTTACTCTATTTAATCTTGTGAAAATCCCGCGGGGCCGCCCGTGCGGTTCAGATTACGCGGTTACACAGTCATCAGATTACAACCCCGCACATCCGAATTATCAAAACGCCCGATAACCCGAAAGTTGCCCGGTATGGATTCGCCCGGTTGGTCCGCCGATGCAGTAGATTTACCTGTTGACTCTGCACCATTTTTCGTTTCTTCGTCGGCAACATACTGCCCCAGATCCTGCGTTTCGATAAATGCACATGAATCCAGATTAGCCAAATCAATAACGTTGATGCCTCCCGTCTGGCGTGACCCCGTCTGGCGCGACCCGGTCTGGCATAAACTATCAGGAAAAATTGAAAATGGGTCGTTAATGTCGCGAAGGTAAATCCGCAACGTTGAACTTGGCCTGAACACGCCCGCACCTGCCGAATATGCTTGAGAAAGAAGCTCGGTCATGCCGTATTCTGAATGGATCGCTCTAATCCCTAGTCTGTCTGTCAGAATTTCGTGTACTTCTTCACGCAGAAGTTCTTTCCGACGCCCCTTCATCCCCCCCGTTTCCATCACAACCAAATCAGGAAGCTGGCCCAAAAAAGACAGATCCGGTTCCGATTCAGCCCAATCGAGCAAACCAAATGTGACACCAATGAGCAAAATTCGTTTTTGATCCGGCTGTTGAGCCAGTTGCCGAAGCCGTTCGGTCAACTCCCGATGATTATTAAGGAAAAACCCTGACTGGTTTATGTTCACTTGCGAGCGAGCACTTCTGTCCATAAATTGCTGAACCATATACACGAGCGAGGAGTTATTTCGTTCAAGATAGGACGGCAGTAAAGCCAGGATATGGAAATTGCTGAGTGGACCATAAGTCTGCTCAAAAATGCGGGTACTAATGGCTTCGTATAAGTCCGGATCGGGCACTACGTGCTGGCTGGTTACCACCGGTCCAAGGCTGCGATCGGTAGTGCCACTGCTGGCAAAGATTAATTCAGATTTGCTGTTGGCCAATTTCTGACTTGTGTCGATGCCCGTTAATACCGTATGCGTTTTAAAAAAATTAATCGGCATAAACGGTATCCTAAACAGATCAGTAACCGTTTCAGGCCGAACATTCAGGTGATGCAAGTAAGCTGAATATAAGGGGTTGTAAGCTGCCTGATAGCGAAAAACGGCCAAAGCCAACGAGTCGAATACGTTTCGATTTGGCAAACCGGAACTAAGCGTCAGAATTTGTTGCCTGAGTGATTGCCGACGTGCAGCGGTTTCGGCTGAGAGTGTTGATAAGAAAGACAAAGTAAAAAGCGTTTATTGCACAACGATTACAACAGTATGCGACGGCAACTAATTCAACCGTATCTCTTCATAGTAGGAATAGCTCTGGTGCTATCCTCTTGTTTTAACGAGCCAAATTACTCAAATACCCCCGCCATCAATTATGAGGGCCTGTTTAAATATACAATTGAAGCGAGTAAAGGTGTAGGTAAAGGAAAGCGGGATTCCGTCGTTATTACCATTGGTTTCAAAGACGGCGATGGCAACATTGGCAACAGCATCCCGTTAGCGAAAGCGGACTCTGCTTTATATCAGTCAAATGGAAATTGGGGCAGTTATCGAATTCGTACGTTCCGGTTTATTAACAAGAAATACGAAGAATTACCCCAGGCCGTCAATAACACGCTCTATATTCCAGACCTCACCAAAGGCAAACCAAAAGGTGCCATTGAAGGCTCACTGGATTTCAATCAAATTTTTCAATACGGCTTAAGTTATCAACTCTATCCGACTAAGTTTCAGATCGAAATTCGGGATCGGCTTCTAAACACAAGCAATACAGTTGAAACCGATACGATCTCGGTTCCATTTCCCAAGAGTTTATAATTTGTACCGCAACAAGGTAAAGGGTGTTTTTACAGATTCTATTTCAAATAGAGACTCCGTGAGAACACCCTTTGCCTTAATGCACTGATTAGTGTACAATGTTTCTCCTTTTGAGAATGAAAAAAGTGGCAGGCAAGAAAAGTTAAGTAAACATTATCACAGATAATACACTAATTGGTATCTTGCAACAGGAAGAAACTTTCAGCGATTTCGGCTTGATTTAATTAATCACCCCTTTATCCACTCTTACTAATCTTACAACATGCGGTCAACAACTATACAAAAAGTAGTTTCAAAAAAGAAAAAGGCATATACGGCTCCACAACTAAAAGTGCTGGGTAACGTTAAAAAGCTGACCCTAAAATCGGGTTCGGCAGTTGACGGCTTTGGTACGTTTGGTTAAGTTATATCAGAAGAAAATTTCCTATACTCACCAAACGTCAATTTCCAATAGTCATAGATTTTCAAACACTGCTTACTTCCGGTTCAGTACAATCCGAAACGTCGTTCCTTTACCAATTTCTGAGCTTTTGACAAAGAGCCGTCCATTATGGTACTCTTCTACAATTCGTTTCGCGAGTGTTAGTCCCAGCCCCCAGCCTCGCTTCTTGGTGCTAAAACCGGGTGAGAATACCTTTTGCATATTTGCTTTTGAAATTCCCTTTCCCGTGTCGGTAATGTCGATGGCGACTTCGTCGTGGGGCAGTGATACCATATTCAGCCGCAGTTCACCCACGCCCTTCATGGCATCAACTGCATTTTTGCAAATGTTTTCGATTACCCATTCGAACAACAACTTATTGATCCTCACCTGTTGGCCAGCCGGCAACTGGCTGGTAACACTCATTTTGACCTTCGTCGAAATGCGTTTTGCCAGGTAATCGGTAAACTGCCGAACCACGTCATTTACATCTTCTTCTTTCAGCGTTGGCACCGAGCCTATGCTTGAAAAGCGGGCGGTGATTGTTTCCAGTCGTTGAACATCTTTCTCGATCTCGTCGGTAATCGACCCATCGAACTGGTCAGGGTCCGAGCGCATATACTCCACCCATGCCATCAGCGACGACATAGGCGTACCCAACTGGTGAGCGGTTTCTTTAGCCAGCCCAACCCAAACCCGATTTTGCTCAGCCCGGCGCGACGAGCTAAACGACAGGTAAGCCAACACACTCAAGGCAGCTAGCACAGTCAACAGTGCATATGGAAAATACGTTAATTGCCGCAACAGGTTTGAGTTACTATAGTACACCAAACCGCGCACACCATTACCGATTTCAACGGGCAAGGGACTATGTTTTCTACGCATTTCTGCAACCTTTTGCCGTAAGAACTGCTCTGTCTCTTCAGGCGTTAAGTTCTCAGGAACATCAATATTACGGTGCATAGCGATCTGGCCATCTGGATTAATATATATGGCCGGTACAGTCTTGTTTGCTTCCAATATCTCACTTGTGACAAAATTGAGATCACCCGCAGCAACGTGGCTCGTGTCGACTAAATAACCTATAGCTCTCGTGTAAAGTTGTACATACTGTTGCTCACGGTCTTCCAGCTTCGTAATTAACCGGTTTGTGTAAAGCAGCGACCCTGTTCCAACCAGAAGCAGATTCAAGGCAACAATAATCTTCAGAACGTTATTCTGATTATAAATATCAAATGACTTTAGCATATAATCTGGTTACTTTTCTGATTCAATAGCCGAAACGACCGTTGCCTAAAAGCAACCTGTGTGGTGTTACAAAATTAGGGGTATCCGGCGACTATACAGATGACAAGCTAACGGCTCTGTACAGTTGCCAACCTAACTTCGTTTAGTAAACGTAAAAAGCGGTTTAATTGTGCAAATCCGAACCACCAGCTAACCCGTTGCGTTACACACTCGAATAGGATTGAGCGAAGAATTTAGTCAATTATTTGGACAAATTCTAAATAGCAGGTCCATCATAACAGGTATGTTCATGTCCGGCAATTATGCCGTAAATTTGTAAAGGCTACAAGCCAATTTGCGTGATTTACCACCATGTTAGACACCTTCAAAACAATTAGTTTATCCTACAAAACGGCACCCCTTCAGGTGCGGGAACTAATTGCACTTAACGAAGACGAAGCCAAACGGCTGATGTTCCGGCTGCGGGACTTTTTTGGCCTGACCGATTTGCTGGTTATTTCAACCTGCAACCGCACCGAGGTCTATTATGCCTTCGATCAGGATTTAAACGCCGATATCGCCCGGCTGTTACTTATTGAAAAAGGCCTGACAGATACCGATACATACTTGCCTTATTTCCAGTTTTTCGGTGTCCATAATGAGGCCGTTCGGCATTTATTCGAAGTGTGCGTTGGCTTGCATTCGCAGGTTGTCGGCGATATGCAGATTCCAAATCAGGTGAAACAGTCGTACCAATGGTCGGCCGATTTGGATATGGCCGGTCCATTTCTGCATCGGCTGATGCATACGATTTTTTACACCAATAAACGGGTAACCCAGGAAACACCCTTCCGCGATGGAGCCGCTTCGGTTTCTTACGCTGCCGTTGAATTGATCGAAGAGTTAATCGGCGAGAAACAAAACCCAAGTGTACTGGTCATTGGGCTGGGCGAAATCGGAACCGACGTTTGTAAAAACCTCGAAGCTCGTAACCTGACGAATATTACGCTTTGCAACCGTACTCAATCAAAGGCTGATGTTCTTGCCAGTCAATACGGTTTTCGCGTAGCCGACATTGCGAACCTGACCGACGAAATTCGTCGGGCTGATGTGATCATCTCGTCGGTTATGCGCGATGAACCGCTTATTACCCCCGAGCTTCTCAAAGACGTAAACGTACTGACATTTAAATATTTTATTGACTTATCGGTGCCCCGCAGCGTTGACGCGGCTGTTGAGCAAATTCCGGGTGTGTTGGTGTATAATATCGACCACATCCGCAACCGGGCCGACGAAGCCCTGAATCAACGCTTAGCTGCCATTCCGAAAGTTGAAGCGATTGTTACGCAGGCCGTGGCTGAATTTGGC
>CAXTJJ010000157.1:0-11278 GCA_964244155.1 uncultured Spirosoma sp. | reverse complement strand
AACAGCGGTCCGTATGTATAGCCAGCAATGTCAAAAACAGCCGTAATAACTTCTTTACTGTTGACCTGCCGGAAGATCAGGATAACGGCATAAAAAAGCAGCGAGAAGCCGATGTGAACGATGTGCTTGATGCGGGACCGCTCGGTTTCCGGCCGATTTTCAACATTCATAAAATCCACGCAGAACGACGTCGTCAGGGCTGTCAGCGCCGAGTCGGCACTGGCGTAGGTGGCCGCTGTAATGCCGAGCAGGAAGGTAATACCCACCCATAAACCGAGGTGATTCAAGGCAAGCATTGGGTACAGATCGTCGGTGCGGGCTGGAATTTCAATGCCTTCCCGTTTGGCGAAAACGTATAAAAGCACACCAAGCGACAGAAACATGAAGTTGACAAATACGAGCGTAACTGTAAACCAGAACATATTTTTCTGCGCTTCGCCAATGTTTTTGCACGTCAGGTTTTTCTGCATCAAATCCTGATCCAGACCCGTCATGACAATGGCAATAAAAGCTCCCGAAATGAACTGTTTAAAGAAGTTCTTGGGGTCGTTGGCATCCCAGAAGAATACCTGCGACATTGAATTGTCCTTCACCGTCTTCACCAGATCGCCGAACGAGTAGCCCAGTTCCTGAGAAATCAATACAATGGTGAGTACCACGGCGGTAATCAGAAAGACGGTTTGGAGCGTGTCGGTTACGATAATGGTTTTAACACCCCCTTTGAAGGTATACACCCAGATCAACGCAATGGTAATCAGTACAGAGACTTCAAAACGAACACCCAGCGGAGTAAATAAGGCAATCTGTAACACCCCGGCGGCAACATAGAGCCGAACGGCGGAGCCAACGGTGCGGGCGAGCAGGAAAAAACCGGCTCCTGTTTTATACGACCAGAAACCGAATCGTTTTTCGAGATAGCCATAAATCGAGATCAGGTTCAGGCGGTAATAGAGGGGCATCAATACGGAACCGATCACGAAATAGCCGACGATGTAGCCCAGTACGACCTGAAAGTAGGAGAAGCCAATTTTGCCAACGGCACCCGGTACTGAAATAAACGTGACACCCGACAGCGAGGTCCCAATCATGCCAAAAGCGACTAACCACCAGGGCGACTGACGATTGGCTGTAAAAAACGCATTGGTGTCGGCTCCTCGGGCGGTGTAGAACGAAACGGCAATCAGCATCCCGAAATAAGCGATCAGAATGACTAAAGCGAGGGTGGTATTCATAAAAAATCAGGCAACTTTTCAGGCCGAAATGGGGTTCTTTTATAGGACGGCAATCGTTTTTTAAAGTGCTCGTTTTGCCGTAAATTTGCTAAGTAAACACCATTTTATCTCCTATGCAACCTTTTGAAGAAACCGTTGTGGACGTGCTCGACGAAGTCGTTGAAACCGACGTTCATAACCTTGTCGTCTTCAACGATGACGTCAACACGTTCGAGCATGTGATCGAAACGCTGATTGACGTTTGCGGACATACACCTGAGCAGGCCGAGCAGTGTACGCTGCTCATTCACTACAAAGGCAAATGCTCCGTCAAAAATGGATCATGGGAAGAACTCGTGCCAATGCGTAACGAAATCTGCCGACGCGGCATCTCGGCGGAGGTACTCAATTAGTTAAGAATGTTGAGTGAAGAGTGAAGAATATATCGACAAATAGTATTCTTCATTTTTCACTCTTAACTCATCACCAACCTCTTGGAATACCCATCCAAACTCATAGAAGACGCGGTGAACGAGGTGTCGAAACTGCCGGGAATCGGGAAGAAAACCGCGCTCCGTCTGGTACTGCACCTGCTCAAACGTGATGAAGAACAAACCGAAACGCTGGCCCAGAGTTTGACGGCTATGCGCACAAAGGTCAAATACTGCCGTAAATGTCACAACTTGTCTGACCACGATCTGTGTACTATTTGCACCAGTAACAAGCGCGATCCGTCCATTATCTGCGTGGTTGAAGATACCCGCGATGTTCTGGCTATCGAGAACACCGCCCAGTTCAAAGGCTTGTATCACGTATTAGGCGGAATTATCTCGCCGGTGGAAGGCATCGGACCCAGCGACCTGCAGATCGATTCGCTGATAGCCCGACTGCGAAGCCCGGAAATCGAACAGGTACGCGAAATAATCCTGGCCATCAGCCCTACAATGGAAGGCGATACCACGGCCTTTTATCTCCAGAAGAAACTGAAGCCGTTTAACCTTAAAATTTCTACCATTGCCCGCGGTATACCCATCGGGGGTGATCTTGAATATGCGGATGAAGTAACACTTGGGCGAAGTATATTAAGCCGGATCGCCTACGATTAACTGTATTCGACAGCCACAGGCTATTGGCGGATAAGAAAGCTGCTTAAACTTTTATTTCTTAAGCCGAATCAAGTGGTTTTTCAAGCCTCTGGAAAAGTTTAAACAGCTTTAAGTATAATAGCGACAGCAAGATGCTGTCTGAGACAAAAAACTCGTTTCTTTGCGTCTGTGCCCCTTGGTTTGTTGAACATTCACCCATTTGTGGAGTTTTTGTTTAACGACCCTTAGGGCTACAGACGCATTTTTACTTCCGTACTAACCAACATTCGCATGAATCGCTCCGAGTTTTTGAAATTGGCCTTTGGTGCATCGGCCGGTTTGGTGGCTTTCCAATCATTCGGTTTTATTCCTTCTCAGACTGAAGGACCGTTTAAGCTGGCCCCTTTGCCTTACGACACTGGTGCCCTCGAACCACACATCGACAAGATGACGATGGAAATTCACCATGACAAACACCACAAAGCCTACGTTGATAACCTCAACAAAGCGGTTGCGGGCACCGACATGGCGAAAATGGACATCGACGCCTTAGTAAAGAGCGTAAGCAGTACAACTCCTCCAGCCGTTCGGAACAACGCGGGTGGGCATTGGAACCATACATTCTTCTGGAACATCATGGGGCCAAATGCAGGTGGCGCACCGAAAGGCGCACTGGCCGACGCGATCAACAAAAAGTACACCTCGTTCGATAACTTTAAAACCGAATGGGGTAAGGCCGCTACGGGTCGCTTTGGTTCGGGCTGGGTATGGTTGATCAAAAATGGCAACGACGTTGAGATTATTTCAACGCCAAACCAGGACAACCCGTTAATGGCGCTGGCCGAGAAAAAAGGAACCCCCGTTCTGGGTCTCGACGTGTGGGAACACGCCTATTATTTAAAATACCAAAACCGTCGGCCCGAGTACGTTACGGCCTTCTGGAATGTAGTTGACTGGAATAAAGCAGGTAAAAATTTCGGCGCCTGATTGTAAAGAAAATATGTAGAGACGCAACCCTTTGCGTCTCCTTCGCGTCAGCAACCCTTTTCGTATCCTGTACCAGATGGTTTTGTAAATGGATACAAATTGCTGACGCGAGGGAGACGCAAAGGGTTGCGTCTCTACATTAACCAGCCAACAGATTTCGCAATCTTTCGTACTTTTGTGAAAATAGTTTAGTCCATGGTAGGAGAAGAATTATATGATGAAATACCGTCATTGGATTTGGCGGATTTCACATCGGGTGATCCTGAACGAAAGGCGAAGTTTGTACAGGATTTAGGCCGGGCATTCAATCAGATTGGTTTTGTGGCGATTCGTAACCACGGCTTAACCAGCGAGTTAACCAAACAGCTGTATGATTCGGCAAAAGCATTTTTCTCGTCGCCTGATGCGTTGAAACAAAAATACGAGCACCCCGAATTAAGCGGTCAGCGGGGCTACATCGGCAAGGGTAAAGAAACGGCTAAAGGGTTTAAAGTAGCTGATTTAAAAGAGTTTTATCACATCGGTCAGCCGGAACCGGAAGGTGAGATGCCTGCCAATGTATTGCCTGATGAGTTTCCGGAATTTAGTGAATCGACCGTGACGGCCTACCGGACGCTCGAAAATGCGGGTAAGCAGCTCCTGCGGGCTATTGCACTGTATCTTGAACTTCCCGAAAATTATTTTGACGATAAAGTAAAAAACGGAGATAGCATCCTTCGGGCATTACATTACTTCCCGCTCGACCCGGATACAACGCCGGATGGAGCCGTGCGGGCCGCTCCACATGGCGATATTAACCTGATTACGTTATTAATGGGTGCATCGGCCGATGGGCTTGAGGTGCTTCGTCGTGATGGTAAATGGATTGGTATTACGGCCCTGCCCGATCAGGTTGTGGTAAACGTAGGTGATATGCTTGACCGCTTGACGAATCATAAACTTAAGTCAACCATTCATCAGGTGGTAAACCCCCCGCGCGAGAAAATGAATCAGTCCCGGTATTCGATTCCGTTCTTTATGCACCCTCGCGCCGACATGGATCTGACGAGTCTGGAAAGTTGTATTGACACGCAGAATCCAAAGATATACGTGGACATGACGGCTGGCGAATTTCTGAATGAACGGCTAATTGAGCTTGGTCTCAAAAAATAGCCTTCTATGTTAGTAGGTGGTGATTGATCGTCATGCCTTTCAAGACTGAAAATGACGATCAATTACCGCAGATAACCCCTCCGTATGCTGCCTTACCTGTCTACTGCCCAGCCCGTACGCCGAATTCGTTACATCATCTTTCTGAAAGATGTGCTGATTCTGGCGCTCACGACTTTTGGGGGTCCGCAGGTGCATCTGGCTATGTTTTATGATCGGCTTGTTCAGAAACGCCGATACCTCACCGAAGAAGAATTGCTGGAACTGAATGCGCTTGGTCAGGTTTTGCCGGGACCAACCTCTACACAGACCATTACGGCAATCGGCTTTAAAATTGGTGGCCCAAACCTCGCTTATATTACACTTTTGATATGGGTGTTGCCTGCCGTTAGCATTATGACGGCCGCGGGCATGGGTATCTATTACCTGGAGCAACAAAAGCTGTCGTTGCAATTTGCCCGTTTTATACAACCCATGGCTGTCGGGTTTATGGTAGTGGCTGGCTACCGGATTGGCCAGAAGGTCATTAAGAATAAAGTCAGTCTGGCGTTAGCACTTACAGCCGCCATAGTGGCCTATATATTCCGATCGCCGGTAATGACACCCATTGTGCTGTTGGTTGGGGGGCTCACAACGGCACTGACTTACAAACAACAGGAACGAATGACAAAAAAGCCCCTGCATGTGCAGTGGGCTAATTTTTTTCTATGGTTTGGTGTCTTTATCGGCGCTGCCACACTAGGTGCTTATACACAGCTATTACCCGTTCGTTTATTTGAAAATTTTTACCGAAACGGTAGTTTCGTGTTTGGGGGTGGGCAGGTGCTAACACCCATGCTGTACAACGAATTTGTTGCCTTTAAACATTACCTGACCCGCGAGGAGTTTTTGTCGGGATTAGGGCTAGTGCAGGCTGTTCCAGGCCCCGTCTTTGCCTTCGCATCATACATTGGGGCCTTGTCCATGCGTAACTCCGGGTTGAGCGGTCAGTTCTGGGGTAGTTTCATTTCGACGGCCGGTATTTTCCTGCCCGGCACGTTTCTTATCTTCTTCGTCTATCGGTTCTGGGAACAGCTCAAACGGTATCGTGTGGTTCGGGCGTCATTGGAAGGAATTAATGCAGCCAGCACGGGCTTAACGGCGGCTGCGGCCATAGCGCTTTTTGAGCCGATGGCACCTCACTGGCCTTCAGTTGTAGTGGTTATGGTAACGATTGGGGTTCTCCTATACACTAAAATTCCTCCTTATGTGCTAATTATCATTGGGCTGGTAGCTGGTGTTGTACTGTGATTCGATGAATCAATTTAACGCTGGGTAGGAATTTTAAGCTTATAGTAACAATAGTGGAAATTCGTTTTACTATGTTAGCAGTTCGGAGATTACCGAGCATCCCTATACCCTTCGTAGCATCATGACAACAACCAATCCACCAGCTTATTTACTGCGATCTGGCGAAGGCCAAAAAGTGACATTTAATGGGGCCAGTATCTCCCTGATTACCTCGCGCGACCAGTCGGGAGAGTTAATTGAAATTGTGGAGGTGGTGGCTCCGAAAGGCTTTAAACTGCCCGCCCATACCCACACAAAAACACACAAAAGCCTCTTTGTACTGTCGGGCGAAGTGCTGCTGGCCTTGCCGGGTAAAACCTATCACCTCAAAGAAGGCGATTTCGGGCATATCCCCAAAGGCGTTGCCCACCAGATCGAGTGCGATACCCCAAACACAAAAATGCTATATTTTTCGGGGGCGGGTGGGTTGACTTCGCTGTTCACTGAATTAGCACAAAACGAAAAAACGAGTAAAACCGACCTCTATTCCGTTTCGTCAACGGTAGATTTTCAACTGGTTGATGGGTTTGAACCTGTGCTACCTGCCGTGGAGGCTAGTCATCTGGACCGCCCTGACGGAACCCAACCTTATGTGATTGCGGAAGGGGGTGGCGAACATTTGATCGTGGAAGACCAGTTGCAAACTTTTCTGGTCAGACAGAACAATTCCGACGGGCAGTACCTGGTCGTGTTGACCGAAGGACCCAAAGGGGGAGCGATCATTCAGCATTACCATAAGCTTCATTCCGAATGTTTTTATTCGCTGGAGGGAAACATGACCATGTGGAATGAAGGGAAGACAGTGCCCCTGAATCCCGGTGATTTCCTGTTTGTTCCGGCTTATACGAAACATTCTTATCGACTGGAGAGTCCGTACACCAAGTTCATTGGGATGTTAAGCCCCGGTCTATTTGAGCCCTTTTTTGATGCCTTATGTACCCCCTACCCAGAGCATAGCCTACCCGGAAAACCCGGTCCTGCCCGTTTCGACCGGGTTTTAAAAAACTACGGTAAGCTGGACTTATACTTTGTGTCGCCACCACCCGACAATTCCATGAATCCAGTTCAGGCTATACTGGTTCGGTTTTCCTTTTGGCTGGCCGGGAAACTCGCGTCAAAGAAATAACGGCTGGAAAACGATGGAGAATCAGTCATACATACTTCATAGGAACATTCCGTACCGTCCGGGTGGGCATGAACGTCAGTGTCTGGATTTGTATATGCCTCGGGGAGGTAGCCGATTTCCTTTGATCATCTGGTTCCACGGGGGCGGATTTATGCGGGGAACGAAAGACCCCAGCCCACGAAATCAGGTTCCGCTTGACTACCTTGAAAAAGGGTTTGCCATAGCGGCTGTAGGTTACCGATTAAGCCATGAGGCTCTGTTTCCGGGTGCTGTTCACGATGCCAAAGCGGCCGTTGGCTGGCTAAGACAACATGCCGGTGACTATCAGTTCGATGAGCAGCGATTTGTTGCCTGGGGGCACTCGGCCGGGGGGTATTTATGTACGATGGTCGGTCTTACCGGCTGGTGTAGTCAGTTTCTGGGTGTAGACTACACGCCTTTTTTGCCGCAGGTGGCGGGTGTCATCAGTGAATCCAGTCCGATCAATTTCCTGAGCATGGATGATCAGAAACTGGCGGATGGGTTGGCCCATAATTCGGCTGATTCGTCCGAATCCTTGTTCATGGGTGGCCCGATTCAAGAGATACCGGAACGAGTTAAGACCGCGAATCCGGTTCAGTACCTGAATCAGGCGTATACGCCCAGGTTTCTGGTGTTTCATGGCGATCAGGATAAACACGTTCCATACCAGCAAAGTCTGGAATTAGTTGATGCCTTGACGCAAAATGGTGCATCTGTTAAATGGCACTTGCTGCCCAATGTAGGGCATTTCGATATCAATCGGGCGGAGAACGAGCATCTGATCGACGCATTTTTGGCCGAAATTGCCAATTGAATGAATCCTGCCGTCTATATATGCTTAAGTTAGGGTATAAATCAGTTTAAATTGAATCAATATCGCTGTCCTTACAGGGTGTCAGCGAATCTCGAAAATGAAAAAGTATTCGTTTGCGCTTTTATTTTTAGCACTCATGGCTGGTAGTTGCCGACAGGCTGACCAGGGCCCCTGCACAGAACCTGTCGTTTCGATCAAGGCCCATTATGAGGAAATTGCTACTTTAAAGCACTATATAGACTCCAGCCATATTGCTGCTAAATTTGACGAGCGGGGATTCTACTACACCATCGACGCCCCCGGCAAGGGAGCTAAGCCTGACGCGTGCTCAAATGTGACCGTTAATTATAGCGGCAAGCTAACAAATGGCAAAACCTTCGACAGTGCATCTGGCATCAGCTTTTATTTGAATCAACTCATTTTAGGCTGGCAGGAAGGTATTCCGCTAGTGGCACCGGGTGGCAGCATTACGCTTTATCTGCCACCCAGCCTTGCTTATGGTTCGCAGGATCAGAATGATATTCCGGGAAATTCCATTCTGGTCTTCAAGATTGATCTGGTTAAGATTAATTAGGTCATTGGTTATTTTCCTGGTAACTCATTAACCATTACCCAAATCACATCCATTCCCATGCACTCTGGTAGGCATTGTGGCTTTCGGCATAGGTGATGAAATCGGCATAAAAGGGGAGTCCAGCCAAGGTGGCACTGTCGCCGACAATCACCAGTTTCTTGCGGGCACGGGTCATGGCTACGTTCATCCGGCGCACATCGGACAGGAAGCCAATCTCCCCCTGATCATTGCTTCGGGTCATGGATATGTACACAATATCGCGTTCCTGACCCTGAAAGCTGTCAATCGTGTTAACGGCTATTTTGTGTCGGTAAGGATGTAATTCGGGCGTATGCCGGAGTTGCTCGTTCAGGATGATTAGCTGTTGCTTATAAGGCGATATGACGGCGATACTCGGAAAATTTTCCGGCGTATAAAGCGGTGCTAGCTCGATGCACGCCTGTGTTAAATGCTTCATTACCAACGCAGCTTCTTCCGGGTTTGTAGAACTTGTACCTTCCAGCTTCTCGTCAAAACCGCAACCCGCTGTATCAATAAAGACAAGCGAGCTATCGCCCGGAAAGAGTGTATGAGTCGCTACTGACGCATGTGCCCGTAACCGACTGTCGTAGAACACCTGTGATGAATAGCCCATGATGTGTTCGTGCATCCGATACTGTTCTTCCAACAGGGTGACGGCTTCGGGATGCAAGGCCACGCACTTTTCCAGCAAAGTCGTACTAAGGCCTTTGCGGGCCGCTTCCTGCGATTTTATCGTGGGCGATAACTGGCAGTGGTCTCCGGCTAATACTATCTTCTGTCCCTTCAGAACGGGTATCCAGCAGGCGGGTTCCAACGCTTGTCCGGCTTCATCAATGACGACCGTATGAAAGGTAAGATTACGAATCATATATTGGTTCGAACCGACCAGAGTAGCCGTAACCACCTGCGCTTTAGCCACCAGATCGTCAATAATGTATTGTTCCGTGTTGCCAACATCTTTCATGATTCGATGGGCTTCGTCGAACAGGGCTTTCCGCTGGTCTCGTTCGGCTTTACCAAAACTGCGCCTGTACTTGTGAGCCATGCTCTTGAACTCATTGGCCTGTTTTTTGAGCTTCCTGGCTTCTTTCATCAGGCTATGTTCGGCCATTTTATGATCCAGCGTGAGTGCCATCAATCGCTCGGATACGCGGGCTGGATTACCCACCCGCAGCACATTCAACCCTTCTTCGTGGAGCTTTTCGCTCAACAGATCAACGGCCGTATTGCTGGGTGCAACGACCAGTATCTTCTTGTGATCCTGCATATGCAACGCCTTAATGGCCTGCACCAGCGTAGTTGTTTTGCCGGTTCCGGGCGGGCCGTGGACAATGGCCAGCTCATTGGCAACCAGAATTTTCTCGACAGCCCGGAGCTGACTGTCGTTCAACCGGGGGATGGTAAGTTTAGGAATTTCGGGGTGAAAAGTAGGAGAAGCTTCACCAGTCAGGATGTTAACCAGCCGGTTTTTGGGGTCCTGGCTTAGGGCATTGGCCGTTTTCAGGGCATCCTGCATTTCGTCGTAACTCTTGTCGTCAAAGAGGATTTCGACACCCAGTTTACCATCACTCGACCATTCGGGAAGTTCGTCGGTGAGTAGGGTTATCTTGAGCCGATTGCCACTTTGGTAGGAGATGGTGCCTTCGACCCGGTCCTTCTTCGGATCGTGGTTGCTGAAAAACAGCGCGGGCACTCCCGACCGAAACTGGTGGGCTACATCCTGATGCGTGGTACGTTCCACTTCGACCGTTACATAGTCGCCCCGGCTCATTTCTGATCCTCTGATGGCGATTGGATACCAGGTCAGCCCATTGGCCCGGCGTTCGGCGATGGAGGTTGTTTCGGTGAGTCTTCGGTACTGATTTCGGTCTTCTTCTCGTTCAGCCTTTAGTAAGTCGAGTAGGTTTTTAAAATAATCCATCCACAAAGGTAGCCAATAAGTCAGCCCACCGAACTCGAATAGATACGAGCGATCTGGTCTTTGTATTTTTCCCGAATCACCTTTCGCTTCAACTTAAGCGTTGGTGTCAGCTCACCTTTCTCAATTGACCATTCGTTTGGCAGGAGGGCAAATTTTTTCACCTGTTCGACATGGCTAAATAACGGATTATACTGATCGATCTCTTTGTTAAAAAGTGCCAGAATAGCAGCATCCGCGATCACGGCTTCAGGGCCGGGATAGGTTTTTCCCTGGTGCGTGTACCATTCCTGAAGTGTCTGGAAAGAAGGCACAATCAGGGCACCAACAAACTTTTCGCCTTCGCCAACCACCATGATCTGCTCAATCCAGCGGCTCTCCACCATCCTGTTTTCGATGGGTTGGGGCGCAACATATTTACCACCGCTGGTTTTAAAGAGTTCTTTTTTACGATCGGTAATCTTCAGGAATTTATCATCAACCAGTGTGCCGATGTCGCCCGTATGCAGCCATCCGTCGATAACGGTTTCCGCCGTAAGGTCAGGGCGTTTGTAGTAGCCCATCATGATGCTGGGGCCTTTGCACAAAATCTCGCCGTCTTCGGCAAAGGCCAGCCCGACATCTTTCAGGGGTGGTCCAACGGTCCCGAACATCCGGTTTTCGTTACTGTAGCGATTGCCGCTGATTACAGCCGATGCTTCAGTTAAGCCGTACCCTTCTGTAATAACGATCTGGGCGGCTTCAAAAATTTTCAACAGCCTAATCTGGCAGGGGGCTGCGCCAGTAATAATCGCTTTTATTTTTCCGCCTAGTGCCTCCCGCCATTTGCTGAAAACGAGCCGGTTGGCCACGGCCAACTGGAGTCTGTAGCCAAGTGATTGAGGTGCATTCAGTTCAAACCGTTCCCCCAGCCTGAGGGCCCAGAAAAACAACCGGTGCTTAATACCCGTCAGTTCAGCCCCTTTGGCCATAATGCCTTCATATACTTTTTCGAGTAATCGGGGAACGGTCGTAAAGACCGTCGGTTGAACGTCGCGAAGATT
>CAXTJJ010000156.1:0-11314 GCA_964244155.1 uncultured Spirosoma sp. | reverse complement strand
CACGTTCCCGATGTCGCGCTTTCGGTTTTTATTGGCGTCAATAATTAATCGAAGCCGATATAGGCCCGGTTTAAGTCGGCCAAAACTGTACGTCAGTGTGTTGTAAGCCGTTCGAATAACCTGGTATTTTTCATCCAGCAGTTCGACAAGGAAATTTGTACCGGCGGCACCCAAAGTTGCCGGATTCACCTTACCGGCAATCAGGCCATAACTATCATCTTTCGCAATCTGGTATCTTGCCGAATACCGGGGCAGCGTGTCGCCCTGAACACTGACGAAGGCCCCTTTTTGTAGCCGAAAGAGCAATGTATCGCGCAGATCGGTTTTCTGCCTGATGACCAGTCGCGAGAAATTATTACTCCACGTCAGGTTAGCGGGTGTCAGTTTCATTGGTTTTGTACTATCGGCCCCAATGATGATAAGCTGGGTTTCATAACGAAATATAGGCTTGTTGAAAACCAGGGTAAACTCCAGATTATAGTCAACTGGTTCGGTCGACGGTGGATTTATGTGTACAGACAACGGATTGCGGTTTTTTGCCCTCGTTTTCAGGGGCGAGAAATAAACCCGCTCTCTCAACTCGGTAACATTACCTACCGAATCCTCAGCCATGATGGTCAGGTGGAGCGTGTCATCGGCAGCGCGATTGGCCGGGCGAAAGAGCCGGATCATCTTCGGACTTTCCAGAAACGAAACCAACGTATCATTCGACGCGCTACCTGCCGAAGCCGTTGTCGCTACGGGCGCTGTGGGAAGTGCCGTCGTGGATACAGCCGTCGTGGATACGGGTCTTCCAAATCGTATCTTGTAGCTGGCGATGCCGGTACTCAGTTCCAGTCCCAATGTCTCATCGGTACGTTCACGCCGACTGATCCGCGGCTTACCATAGCCACGAAAAGCGACCATGTTAATATCTGTATAGTTCCGATTCAGGTTCAGCACGCTATCGCGGAAAGCGACACGCTCTCCCGGCGTATTATTCACCAGGTTCAAATCTTTGTCGTCGAATCCATATACCTTATACAAGCCTGCCTTCACATTTTCGATGCGGTAGTTGCCGCTACTATCCGTCCGGGCGAAATATTGGGGGCGTTTTCGATTGATCGGCAGTGTGTCCGTCGAAGCAAACAGCCCTACCACGAATCCCAATAGCGGCTGTCGGCTTTCGTCGTCCACCACATTGCCCGCCAGCGAAAGCGAATCAATAAAAGGCCCCGTACTGAAAACGATCTTGGAATTTTTGGCAACGTTCCGCTCCGTGATGTCGCGAATACCGTCGGCGAAGTCAATGGTGTAGGTTGTATTTGGCAAAAAGGGTTTGTTGAAATTCAGCCGAAGACCAAGCGGCAATGATTTTACCACAAACGTGTTGCTGTCTTGTGGTGTGATGGTTATTTTTTGCTGGATATTTTCGGTTTTCACATACTCACTGAACTCAAGCTCAACCGACTTACCCGTGTAGTTTAATTGGCGTTCGGTGGGCATACTGCTCACCAGTTTTGGCGACAGGGTATCTTTCTTTCCGCCAGGTGGTTGAGCTACCTGTGCACAGTTTTGAAGAAGAACGGGAAGAACCAGCAAAAAAATCAGTACGAAATGGCGAAGCGTCATGTTGGGTGTAATCAGAACTACAAAGGTAAACGTCCGTTTATCGTTTATCCGTACCGATTGACATAAAATGGCTCCGTGGTTCGTTAGGTTCTATAGTAATTTAAGAAAAATTAAGGTCACTTAGTTAATGGCGGACTCATCTGTGCTTGATTTGGTACATTTGCCGCTCGCCAATTGCTAGTCCAATCACCCGAAAACATTCATGATTCACCCCCGTTTTTGTTTGTTGCCGCTTCTTGTTCTGTCAATAGGCTGGTTGTCCGGCTGTTCCAGTTCGGGCGATAAATTAGATGACCAGATTAGCGATGCTCTAAGTAACGACAACACAATCGACGTCACCGAAGCCGACGCCCTGCGCGTGTTCATTGCGCAGGAAAGTAAAGAACTAGGGGATGATAAAAAGACAAAGGCACTTCTAACGCCCGACGGAAAAATCAACGAATCGGCACTGGAAGCGTATATCAAACGCAACCGTACTTACCGAAAGCTGGCCAAAGAGGGCAAAACGCCTACCGTCTCGCTGGCAGGTACCGTATTGTCCAGCAAACCGCTGCGGCTGAAACTGTATCTGGAAGCGAGCGGCAGTATGTTCCCTTATGACGCTCCAACCGGAAATGGTGCCTTTAAACGAACACTCAACGATGTGCTCACGGAGTTCGACGGCATCAACCCGAACCAGGGAAAACTGTTCGTCGTAAACACCGAAGTGAACGACATGGGCCTGACGTTACCCCAGTTTTTCAAGGAGAAAAACATCTTTACGGTAGCAAAAACGAAAGGCAAAACGACCAGCACCGATTTCGAACGGATTTTTAGTGATATTCTCCGAAATACGTCTGGCGACGATCTAAGCGTTCTGGTCTCTGATCTTATTTATTCCGACCCTAGTTTGGCGGGTATGAGTGTGCAGAAAACACTCGACGCGGCCAGTTCGCTCCTGACAACGGTCTTCAATCCCTACGCAAATACGCACTCGATGCTGGTGATCAAACTCAAATCTGACTTTGATGGAACGTATTATAGCTGGAACAACGCCAAGAAAAAGTACACGGGCGAGCGACCTTATTATCTCTGCCTGATCGGGCGGAACGAAACCATGCAGCGGCTGTATCAGGACCAAACCTACGCGACCGTCCGCCGTTTCGATCAGTTGCCGGATTATGCCGATTCGTGGTTTTTTGGTCGGGATACCAAAGCAGTTGAACCGTTTTATAGTGTGCTGGTCACGGACCCTGCCCGCAAAGGCCACTTCAAACGCTCTGACGATGAGGTACGTAGCCACGCCAAAGCGGTTCACGCCATTACGGATGTTCAACCCGACGTTACCGACAAGAGCCTGACGATTCCGGTAGCGGTCGACTTGTCGGCTTTGCGATTACCCGCGTCTCTGTTAACTGATGCAAGTCAGTATGTAGTCGATGGAAAAGACAACTTCAACGTGTCGGCGGTACAAACCTATTCCGGGGCCAATGGCACCACGCATAAACTGCTATTATCCACCGATAAACCCGCTCGGGGCGACCGCACGGCAACAATCCGTCTTCGTCGGCAGTTTCCACCTCGCTGGATCGCCAACACAAACACTACCAACGATACCTCGCCCGACGCCAATTCGACCTTTGGCATTCAGAACCTGTTGCAGGGCGTCGAACGAGCTTATAACCCAAACAACCAAACCGAATATTTCACGCTGACAATTAAAATTGAGTAAATAGTGAAGAGTGAAAAATGAAGAATAAAATAAGAAATGGAGAGTTATTATACACTCTTCACGCTTAATTCTTCACTCCTCACTCTTCATTCTTCACTCTTCACTCACCAATGGAAGAATCACTTTATAACGTTTACAACCTGTTTGTTAACGGGAGCCTGCTCGAAGATCTGTATCAGGAAGAACTGCTATCGCCCCTGACCTGGACGGCCATTGGCCTTGCCTTTGTCGTCGCGTTCGCGTTCTATATCTGGCCGTTCAACAAGGTAAGTTTTAGCGGCCTGAGTAGCTGGCTGTTGATGACGGGCGTGAGTGCCTTGCTGCTGTTTGTCATTACGCTCGTGACCTGTTACCAGAAAGCGAATCAGGAAATTCCGCGCGATGAAGCCGACCCCAACCAGGGAACGCTATTCGATCAGGGAATCAGCGTATTCCTGAGCTATGCCTTCGAAATGGCATTACTCACCGCTCTTATTTTCTTTATCATCTCAATGGTATTGAAAAACTTCAGTAAAAACGCCAAACACCGGCCCATGCTCTGGCCGTCGAAATAAAAAAAGGCCAAAACAGGCTCCGGCTATTTAAGCCGAAGGCTACTAATACGGTAATTACTTAGCCGCTGTCGCGGCTTAAACAGCCGGAGCCTGTTTTGGCCGATAACCCAAAAAACATGGCAAAATTATTTGTATTCGCCATTGGCGGAACCGGCTCACGGGTACTGAAAGCCCTCACTTTTTTGCTGGCGTCGGGCGTTAAAATGAACAATACCGACGAAGTTATCCCGATCATTCTGGACCCGCACGCCACGAATGACGACCTGTTGCGCACCAAAGATTTGCTGCGCGAATACGGCAACATTCGAGCAGGCCTGCAAACCAAACCGACATCGGGCTTTTTCAGTACTGAAATCAAGACGCTGAACCGGGCCATTGGCGGTAACGCAACCATTGCGGATACCTACGTCTTTGAATTACAGGGTGTTCAGCAGGAGAAATTCCGGGATTATATCAATTACGAAGGACTCGACGCCCCCAGCAAAGCCTTCGCCAGTCTGCTTTTTTCGGAAGAAAATCTGGAGACCAAAATGGACATCGGTTTCGTAGGTAACCCAAATATCGGCAGTACGGTACTGAACCAGTTTCGCTACTCCGATGTGTTTCAGGCCTTTGCCGAGAACTTTGGAGCCAACGACCGGATCTTTATTGTCAGCTCCATTTTTGGGGGTACGGGTGCCGCTGGCTTCCCGATTCTGCTCAAGAACATTCGGGGGGCGCAGGCCATTGGGCAGATACCGAATCCGGCCTTTCTGACAAATGCCAAGATCGGGGCGGTAACGGTGATGCCGTATTTTAGCCTGACCACCAACGAGAACAAACTCATCGACCCGGCGTCATTTATCGCCAAGACCAAGGCCGCGCTGAACTACTATCAAAAGGGTGTAAATCCATCGGTGAACGCGCTTTACTATATCGGCGACGACCAGACGAAAGCCTACACCTACGACCCCGGCGCGGGCGGGCAGAAGAACGAAGCCCACTTTGTAGAGATGGCATCGGCACTGGCCATTGTCGACTTCATGAATACCGACGATAGTAGTCTGGCGGTGTCGAACGGTCGACCCGTCAATCCGATTTACAAGGAGTTTGGCATAGAACAGGATGGGCTGAGCATTCAACTGGGTCATTTAGCCGGAGCCACGAAGCAACTGATCAGCTTGCCCCTTTCGAAGATGGCGTTGTTCAGTACCTACATCAGCCAGCGGCTCAAACAGGCGGCTGGCACGGTGCAATGGTCGAAAGCCAATCCGCAAATCTCGACGTCGTTCCTGAGTTCGGGCTTCTTTACCAGCGTCAAAAATTTCGATGCATCGTTCCGGCAGTGGCTTTCTGAAATGCGGGGCAATAAACGGTCGTTTGAACCCTTTTTGCTCGATGCGGCTAACCTGGGGCACACCGTTCGGGGGTTCGAGCCGAAAAAGAAAGGGATTTTCGGGGGTGAGTCCGATGTGAAACTCGACATTGTCGACGATCTGGACCAGACCCTGAATAAAACCGCTGAAGGCAAAGCCTACGGCAGTGAAGCCGATAAATTCATTCAGTTATTTTCAGAAGGCACCGATACGTTCGTTCGCGAACGGCTACCGAAGGTAATGGACTATTAGAAATTAGTGGAGTTAGTCAAAGTAGGTGGAGTTAGTGAAATAAGTGGAGTTGTGGAGTGGGTGCAGTCGTAGAGTGAGTACTTACTTCACTCACTCCACTTATTTCACCACTTCACTAACTCCACTACAAACTAAAAAACATGCCAACAACATTCAGTTTACATAACCCTACTCCCGGCCTGCACTGGTATGTCAGTAAGCCCCTCGGCACCGACCAGATTGCGGCTATTCGTGACCCCCAGGGTGGTCAAACCATCAAGCAGCCAACTTCAATCCCCAGTCCGTTTGCGCGGATGGATTTAGTACGGTCGGCTTTTTTGAATCTTGCTCTCAAACCCGACCTCAGCGGCACCGTCAACGATCAGCGCGTTGTGTCGGACTGCCTGGATGTGGGTGAGTTGTTTTTCAATTACGACAAGCTGAAAACCTTCGTCACCATTACGCCTTTCGATATTCGCACCGACCTGGATCGGTTGCGGCAATCGAGCAGTCAGGGGCACAAACGGCTTGGTGACGCCCTGAAACTGTTTCTAGATCAGGATGCTGCCGAATATAACTTTGGCGATATCAACCGCTTGTTCGTGCTTAGCTATCGAGGGCGCGTTGTGGGTGGCACCTCGCCTAAAACGCTGTTTTTCAGTTCGGGGAATGATCTGAGTTGGGTTGACGTGTCGATGGGGAACGACCGGATGTTTGATTCCTCGGTTTGTCCGTTGCATCAGCGCGACATCGAATACCAGAAATTCTGGTACGCGATCAAACTTTTCATGCCCAACTTCCGCGACCGTTTCCGCGAGGTAGACGACTACCTCAATCGCAGTCGGGCATTGTTGCAACAGCAGAATCCGACGATGTTCTACGAACACATCGAATCGCAGAATGGCCAGCCGCTGTTGACGCGGGAGCAGTTTGATCAGGATTTTGACGAGCTAACTACCGGCCCCGGTGACGTAGTAGAGGTGCTTGGGTTCCCGCTCCGCAAGAAAAAATCCGACGCCCGCGCCATCGACAAGGTAAGCGATTTCATTATCCGGTCTGACAAATACACCCGCCTGAATCCGAACCAGCCGCGCCCGATGGCGTTGCAGAACCGGTTTTTCCGGCAGTTCACCTACGTGCCGCAAGCACAGTGGAATTCGAACACACCTGTCCCCTACTACGCTCGCGAATCGTGGCGCGAGAACCAGCGCCCCTTGCCGGGTCAGCCGGGGAATTACCCCTGGCTCACGGTTAGCGATTTGCTGGAGCCCTACCTCATTCGCTTGCCGTTCCCAACCGACCGGGGTCGGTTCTTCGATGGCAACCTGCAAACCTCGGCCACCGACAAAGGTTTTCTGTTACCGCTTAAGAAAGACTTCTTCGACTTCTTCGACATAGAAGACCTGTTGCAGGGAAAGGTTCGCCTTAAAATGACGCCACAGGGCGCGGGCATCAACGTTACCCTCGACATTCCCGTTACCGCGCCCAATCAGCCCGGCAATCAGTTTGTGACTTTCGAGCGGCTTTATAACCCAACCGTTGGCACATCGAACGCGCCAAATGAGACCACCAATGAAGGCATCATTGTTGAGAATTCGTTCACGGTCAACATCTACCCCTTTGTGCGCTCGGGCGTCGTTACCGTTCCCGCCGATTACCGGGTTCAGTTAATCGAATCGGGTTTCGACAGCCAGAATCAATACGAACTCACCTATTTCGGCCAGCGAAACAACACCGAAGTCAAAGCGGAGTCGAAACACCAGCGTACCGTTCGGCAGCAAAATACCGATGGGTCGAGTGTGTATTATGTGCTGCGAGAAGAATTTGATTATTTACAAACACACATCCGGGCCGATGGTCGGGAGATGAACGGTGTCCTGATTCCCCGCTGGCAGGAGTATAGTGGCGGCAGCAAGGTATTTGAGTTCTCGGTTGATTTCGGCACCACCAATACCCACGTCGAATACAAAGTGGATGGTGGGTCACCCCGCCCCTTCGATGTTGCCGAACTAACCCCGCAGGTAGCAACGCTGGTAGCTCCGGCGCAGTATAACCCGGCTCTCTTCGAGTTATTTCTGCTCTATGACCTGGAGTTTGTGCCGCCAACCATTGGCCCCGGTCGCCCGGACAACTTCCCGACGCGCACGGCCATTGCCGAGCCCATGAACCTGAGTTTCAATCAGCAAACGCAGGCCCTGGCCGACTTCAATATTCCGTTTTATGTAGAACGTCAGCCAGCCGGTTCGAACCGGATTACGACTAACCTGAAATGGGCAAAGACCAGCGATCAGACCGAGCGACGCGTGGAAGCCTTTCTGGAAGAATTGCTCATGCTGATCAAGAACAAAGTCCTGACCGAAGGCGGCAACCTGTCTCAAACGACGGTGTACTGGTTCTTCCCTGCCAGTATGACACCCGGTCGGGTGAGCCAGCTCCGCGCCGACTGGCAACTCCTCTACGACCGTTACATTGGCGGAGCAGCCGGTCGACTGCGCGAAGTGTCGGAGTCGGTGGCACCGTTCTATTATTACAAGCAAAACCCAACGCTAAGCGCGTCAGCCCGTCCGGTCATCAACATCGACATTGGTGGCGGTACGTCCGATGTGGTCGTGTACGAACGGAACGAGCCCCGCTTGCTGACTTCGTTCCGTTTTGCGGGTAATGCCATTTACGGCGACGCCTTCAGCGAATATGGAGCCGCCAGTCATAACGGTTTTGTGCGCAAGTATGCTGATCGAATCCAAACACTTCTGGAAAGCCAAAGCCTTGGCAATCTGAGCGATAATAACCGGCGCATGCTGGACACCAACCGTTCGGAAGACATTATGGCGTTCTGGTTCTCCATCGAGAAAAGCAACGATGTGAAAGCCAAAAGCATGTTATCGTTCAACGGCATGCTGGCCAAAGACGAAGACATGAAAGTGGTTTTCGTACTCTTCTATACGGCCATGCTGTACCACATTGCGCGGCTCATGAAGCACCGGAACATTGGCTTGCCGGGAGCCATTACGTTTAGCGGAACCGGCTCCAAACTACTGACGATCATCAGCTCTGACGATCAGATGCTGGGTAAACTGGCGCGGGTCATCTTCGAAAAAGTTTATGAACAACCGTATGACACTAGTGGTCTGACGCTATTTTATGAACGCAAAGGTCCCAAAGAGGTAACCTGTAAAGGTGCCCTGATGCAACCTACCAACAGCCGCCCGGTCGATACCGAAGCGATCAGTTATGTGTATCCGGCCACGTTCAACGACGAATACCCGGCCCTAACCTACGCTGATCTGCGTAAACCGGAGGTGGTCGATTCGCTTCTGAAAGAGACCAATGCGTTTATTGATTTCTTTTTTGCCATCAACCAGCAATTTAGTTTCGTCCGGAACCTGAACGTATCGGCGCGGTCACTTGTGGTTGCGCAACAGGAATTGCGAACGCATCTGGACACTTCCCTCATGGATGGTATTCAGCGAAAAGAAAGCGACGTAGCGGCCGAATACAGCGGCATGATTGATACGCTTAGCGCACCAATCGAAGAAACGCTGTTTTTCTATCCGCTCATTGGCGCGATCAATAAACTGGCAAATGCACTGGCGTAGACTATGAAAAAACAGACGTTTCAATCAACTTTTGTCCTGCTCCTGTCGGCGTCGCTGGCCGTTGCACAAACCCCCAATCAGGCGGCTGTTGATACGTTGACCAAAGACGTAGCCATAGCCGTTTTTTCGGGCATCAGTCAGCCAAAAGCGCAGGAAATTCACACGCAATTACTTGCGTGCGGAGAAGGGTGCGACCCGCAGCAGGTAATTCGGGGTGTGGGCAGTTGGGATCAGGTGGGGGCAAAAATGCAGGAACTGGCAACAATAAAAAACACAGCCACCTTTGCTGCCATGTCCCCCGCCGATGCCAATGCCGCCATTCGGAAGCAACTGGCCCAATTTTACGCGAAATATAAAAGTGACAAAAATTACGGCAAACCGTTGAACCCGTCTGTTCAGGCCCGGATTCTGACTAAACTGGATGGGTTACTGCCGCCTGCTGTTGTGTCTGAATCAGCACCTGCAACCGACGATATGCCAGCCGCGTCTGAGACAGATGCTGACAATGAAACGAGCATAACGCCTGAGGCCCTTCAATTTAGCCAACTGGAACGGCAGGCGAAAGCGGCAGAAGAAAAACAACTTTGGATGATGATAGCAGGTGTACTTATTGGACTGGTAGTAGGCGCCGGTGCTGTTTATCTCCTTGCCTATCGCTCCCTGAAAAACGACGTAGACAGGCTAACCAATGAGAACAACAAACTGAGTCACCAATATGACAGCCTGCGCAATAAGACCGTTGTGGCAACCAACGAGCCAAGGCAACCACAACCACAGGGCGATATACGACAGAAAGCCAATGCCTATGATGCGATTCTGGCCGAATTAGGCACCGACAATGCGCTGATGGCTATCCGGCAGTTGAAGAAACAACAAACGGTTCGCCAAACGCAAGCGCCACCTGCCCCATCGGCTGTGCGCTCCAGTGAACCTGTTGCTGAACCCACTGCTACCCTGGAAGCTGCGCTCGTTCAGGCACAGCCTGTCCCGGCAGAAACACCTTTGCCGCCCCGTTCTGAAGTGTTCTACTGCCCGCCCCCCGACCCGATGGGCCAGTTTGACAGCCAGCAAAAAAGTACAACCCTTTCGCCCGAATCGGCTTATCGATTCAGCGTTAATGCCAGTAATCCATCGGTGGCGTCTTTCCGATTTGAAGCCGAGCCGGGCCGTGTAGCCCGTTTTCTGACCTATCGAAATTACATGGTTGAACCTGCCTGCGAAAGTGAGAATAGTTATAGCACTGCCCATACCCGCATTGTGATGCGTCGGGATGGCGAAGCTATTCTTGAAAACGGTTCCTGGCGGGTAAAGACCAAAGCACTGATTCGGTATGAATAGATTCATCATCATTCTGCTACTTATCGTTAATCTTCTATATCTGGCTGGCTGTTCGGGCTGCTCGCGGTCGGGCAGCCACCAGCCGCGTCGAAACAAACGAAACAGCACCGATAAACCCGAACAGGCAACGACCGAAGCACCTCCACCAAAAACCAAATCAACGCTGACGAAAATTGGCAGCGGACCAACCGAGGTGGCAATGTAAAAAGTAAACGGCGTATACAAAGTGCCGGTTACGATCAATGGCACACCCATGAAATTTATTCTGGATACCGGTGCCAGCCTGATTTCCATCACCTCGACCGAGGCCGACTTTATGATGAAGCACGGCACCATTACCGATGCCGACATTGTTGGGCAATCGCGGTTTCAGGATGCCAATGGCACCATCTCGCCCGGTGCCGTGATCCGGCTGAAGTCAGTTCAGATTGGCGACCGGGTGCTGGAGAATGTCAACGCCAATGTTGTGGCCAGTGCCAAGGCACCGTTGTTGTTGGGCCAGTCGGCTTTATCGCAATTCGGGAAAATTTCGGTGGATTATCGGCGTAATGTTGTGACGTTCGATTGAAATTCGGTGTTTTGTGATTACACAGGCTAAAACCTGTCATCTTTTTCCATGACCGAAACCGAACTGACCGACCGACTTCGTGAAGCCATCGTGCTCAACGGCCCTGATGTTTGGCGTACAAACGGGTATCTTGAGGATGCCCAGCAGGCCGGTATTCCGCAAGCCGAAGCCATCAAACGAGCAACTGAAATAAGTCAGGAGGTTGCCAACAACAACCTGCTTTTTCAGAACATACAGGCACGCATAGCCCGCATGGCACAGCCTTCGCGGGCGCAACTGTATGACCAGGATTTAAACCAGATTGTCAACGCGGCCAGTTCGCTGAAACTATCTCCCGACTTTGTCCGGAA